>PLTJ01000443.1:1517-5857 GCA_003164455.1 Acetobacteraceae bacterium | reverse complement strand
GCGATCGAGGCGCTGGTGCGGGCCGCCACACTGAGGAATGCCGCATGAGTGAGACCACCGCCGTTGACGGGGGCGCGATCCGCCTCACCCGCCTGCCTTCGGGCCTGACCGTGGTCACCGAGCGGATGGACCGGGTGGAGACCGTCTCGTTCGGTGCCTACGTGGCCACCGGCACCCGCCACGAGCTGGCCGAGGAGAACGGCATTTCGCATTTCCTCGAGCACATGGCCTTCAAGGGCACGCAGCGCCGCAACGCCGCCGCCATCGCCGAGGAAATCGAGGCGGTCGGCGGCCACATGAACGCCTACACCGCCCGCGAGCAGACCGCTTTCTACATCAAGGCGCTGAAGGAGGACCTGGGCCTCGCCGTCGACGTCATCGGCGACATCCTCAGCCACTCCAGCTTCGATCCCGCCGAGGTGGAGCGTGAGCGCGGCGTCATCCTGCAGGAAATCGGCCAGGCCAACGACACGCCGGACGACATCATCTTCGACCATTTCCAGGAGGCGGCCTATCCCGCCCAGCCCATGGGCCGGCCGGTGCTGGGCACCGAGGAACGCATCCGCGCCACCCGGCGCGAGACGCTGATGGGCTACATGCACCGTCACTACACCACGTCGAACACGGTGGTGGCGGCGGCCGGCAACCTGCATCACGAGGCGGTGCTGGACCTGGTGCAGCGCCACTTCGCCGATTTCCCCACCACCGCCGCGCCGCAGGCGCTGCCCGGGCTCTACCACGGCGGCGAGTTCCGCGAGCCGCGCGACCTCGACCAGGTCCACATCGTGCTCGGCTTCCCCGCGGTCGGCTATGGCGATCCCGAGTTCTACCCGGTGATGCTGCTCTCGACCCTGCTCGGCGGGGGCATGTCGTCGCGGCTGTTCCAGGAGGTGCGCGAGAAGCGCGGGCTGGTCTATTCCATCTATTCCTTCACCGCGCCCTACATGGACAGCGGCCTGTTCGCCATCTACGCCGGCACCGGCGAGAGCGAGGCGGCCGAGCTGATGCCGGTGACCCTGGCCGAACTGCAAAAGGTGCAGGCCGAGGTGAGCGAGGCCGAGTTGGCGCGCGCGCGCGCCCAGGTGAAGGCCGGGCTGTTGATGTCGCTGGAGAGCACGGGCAGCCGCTGCGAGCAGTTGGCACGCCAGCTCCAGGTGTTCGGCCGGGTGATTCCCACCGCCGAGACGGTGGCGCGTATCGAGGCGGTGACCATCGCCGACATCGAGCGCGCCGCGGTCCGCCTGTTCCGCGCCGCCCCGACGCTCGCCGCCCTCGGCCCGGCCGGCCACGTGCCCGGACTGCCGGCGATCACCGGCCTGTTGGCGGCGTGATCGCGTTTCGGGGCGTTGCCCCGGACCCCACCAGGGCTCTGCCCTGGACCCGCAAGGGGTCCGTGGACCCCTTGACCCCGCTACTTCTTCGGGGCTGCGCCAGCAACCATCAATTGTTACCGCCATTCAATTATGGGCTGCTGGTGCAGCCAAGAAAAGAAATGGGTTCCAAGGGCCAATGGCCCTTGGTGGGTCCAGGGCGAAGCCCTGGTAGGGTTCGGGGCAACGCCCCGATACGCCCATGCGCAGGAACACCAAGCACATGAACGACCTAGATCTGCTCGCCAACCTGATCACCCGCGCCCGTGCCGCCGGCGCGGATGCGGCCGATGCGGTGCTGGTGGCCGGCACCTCGCTCGGCGTGCAGTGGCGGTTCGGCCGCACCGAGCATCTGGAACGCTCCGAGAGCCGCGACCTCGGCCTGCGCGTGTTCGTCGGCCGGCGCCAGGCGGTGGTGTCGTCCAGCGCGGTCGATCCGGCGGGTTTTTCCGTCCTCGCCGAGCGGGCGGTGGCGATGGCGCGGGTGGTGCCGGAGGACCCCTATGCCGGGCTCGCCGAGCTTGCCGCCCCGCCGGACGATGTCGCCGTGCTGGAGCTCGACGATCCCGCCGAGCCGGATGCCGAGGCGTTGATGGCGCGCGCCGCCGCCGCCGAGGAAGCGGCGCTGGCGGTGCCCGGCGTGACCAATTCCGAGGGCGCCGAGGCCGGCTATGGCCGCATCGTGGTGGGGCTGGCCAGTTCGGCCGGGTTTGCCGGGGGGTTCGTCCGCACCAGCCATTCGATCTCGGCTTCCGTCCTGGCGGGCAGCGGCACCGCCATGCAGCGCGACTACGACTACGCCACCGCCGTGCATTTGTCCGATCTGGACGATGCGGTCCGGATCGGCCGCAGCGCCGGCGAGCGGGCGGTGGCACGGCTGAACCCGGTGCGGCCGAAGACGGCAAAGATCCCGGTGGTCTACGACCCGCGCGTGGCGGGCGGGCTGGTCAGCCACTTCGCCGGCGCGATCAACGGGGCCTCGGTGGCGCGCGGCACCAGCTTCCTCAAGGACCTGCTGGGAAGCCGCGTGTTCGCCGCCGACGTCATGGTGGTGGACGACCCGCGGCGCCGGCGCGGCCTGCGCTCCCGTCCCTTCGATGGCGAGGGGGTGCCGACCCGCGTCCTGGCGTTGGTCGAGGACGGCGTGCTGACCTCCTGGCTGCTGGATGCCCGCAGTGCCCGCCAGCTCGGCCTGCGGTCCACCGGTCACGCCAGTCGCGGCACCGGTGGCCCGCCCAGCCCGGCGCCGAGCAATCTCTACCTGCAACCTGGCCGGCTGAGCCCGGCCGCGCTGATGGCCGACATCAAGGAGGGCCTTTACGTCACCGAGCTGATCGGCATGGGCATCAACATGGTGACCGGCGACTACAGCCGTGGCGCGGCGGGGTTCATGATCCGCGACGGCGCGCTGGCCGAGCCGGTGGCCGAGGTGACGATCGCCGGCACCTTGCCGGCGATGTTCGCCGCCCTGGTGCCGGCCGACGACCTGGTGTTCCGCCGCGGCACCGATTCGCCCACCGTCCGGGTCGATGGTATGACCATGGCGGGGAGCTGAGCACGCCATGCGCCGCATTTTTCTGCTGATCGCCGTCTTTGCGGCTTTGTCCTGGGCGGTGGCGCCGGACCTAGCCTTCGCCCGGGCCGGCTCGAGTAGCTTCAGTGCCGGCAGTTCGATGGGCAGCCGGGGCAGCCGGACCTTTTCAGCACCGGCGCCGACCAACACCGCGCCTTCGTCCGCCGCGCCGATGCAGCGCAGCATGACGCCGGCCGCTGGCGCGCCGGGCTATGGCGCGCCGCGATCGGGGCTGATGGGCGGCCTGATGGGCGGTTTGCTGGGCGGCCTGCTGTTGGGCAACTTGTTTCACGGTGGGTTTGGCTTCGGCGGCCTCTTCGGCCTGCTGATACGGATCGCCCTGGTGGTGCTGGTGGTGCGGTTCCTGTTCCGCTGGTTCGCCCGCCGCGCGCAGCCGGCCTTCGCCGGGCCGGCCCTGTTCGCCCCTGGCGGCCCCGGTCCGATGCCCGGCGGCGGCCCGCTCGCCATCCAGCCGGCCGACTTCGCCGCCTTCGAGCAGTTGCTGCAGGCCGTGCAGGCCGCCTGGTCGAACCACGATCTGGCCGCGCTGCGCGCCATCACCACGCCGGAGATGGCCAGCTATTTCGCCGAACAACTGGCCGAGCAGGTCAGCCGCGGCGTGCGCAACGTGGTCAGCCAGGTGAAGCTGGAGCAGGGCGACCTGTCCGAGGCCTGGGNNCGCGAATACGCCACCGTGGCGATGCGCTTCTCGATGCTCGACGTTACCCTCGACGGCGCCGGTCGCGTGCTGGAAGGCGATGGCGCAAGCCGCACGCAGGCCACCGAGATCTGGACCTTCCTGCGCGCCCCGGGCGGGCGCTGGGTGCTCTCGGCGATCCAGCAGACCCGGTAAGCCAGTCATCGTCCGGGTTGCCACCCTGGCGCGGCTTGGGCATGAATGCAGCCTGAGGAGATACGTGCCCTGACTGTCCCCCAGCCGCTTCTCGACGTGCAAGGTCTGTCCGTCGCCTTCGCCGGTGACACCGGGCTGGTGGAAGTGGTGCACGCGCTCGATCTGGCCGTGGCCACCGGCGAGACGCTCGCTCTCGTGGGCGAATCGGGCTCGGGCAAGTCGGTCACCGCGCTGGCCATCACCCGGCTGATCGACTTCGCCGGCGGGCGGATCGTCGCCGGACGGGTCAATTTCACCGGCCGGGACGGCCGCGTGCGCGACCTGGCCGCCGAGTCGCAGTCGGTCATGCGGACGCTGCGCGGACCCGAGTTCGCCATGGTCTTCCAGGAGCCGATGTCCAGCCTGAACCCGGTGCTGCGCATCGGCGAGCAGATCGCCGAGGCGGTCGAACTGCACCAGGGGCTCGACCGCGCCGCCGCCCGTGAGGAGGCGCGCCGCCTGCTGGAGCGCGTGCGCATTCCCGAGCCGGCCCGCCTGCTCGATC
>PLTJ01000443.1:0-1468 GCA_003164455.1 Acetobacteraceae bacterium | reverse complement strand
GAAAGTCGAGGAAGGCCCGGTCGAGACCATCTTCGCCGCCCCCCGCCACCCCTACACCCGCATGCTGCTGGATGCGGTGCCGGTGCTGGGCAGCCTGTCCGCCACCCCGCTGCCGGCGCCGTTTCCCCAGGCGGGCAGCGTTCCGGTGCCGCAGGACACGGTGACGTCGGGCCCGCCGGTGCTGGAACTGCGCGATCTGACCACCCGCTTCGACCTGCGCCGCAATTTTCGCCTGTTCGGCCGCATCCATGCGGTCGAGCATGTCAGCCTGATCATCCGGCCCGGCGAGACGCTGGCTCTCGTCGGTGAATCCGGCTGCGGCAAGTCCACCACGGGTCGCAGCATCATCCGGCTGGAGCAGCCCGTCGGCGGTGAAATCTGGCTGGACGGCACCGATGTCACCCGGCTCGACCGTGCCGCCGAGGCGCGGCTTCGGCGCGGCGTGCAGTTCGTCTTCCAGGACCCCTTCTCCTCGCTCAACCCGCAACTGACCATCGGCTTCTCGGTGGCCGAACCGATCGTCACCCACGGTCTGGCCCACGGGGCGGCGGTGCAGGCGCGGGTGCAGGCGCTGCTCGAACAGGTCGGGCTGCCCGGCGCCTACGCGCGGCGCTATCCGCACGAGCTTTCCGGCGGCCAGCGCCAGCGCGTCTGCATCGCCCGTGCGCTCGCCTCCGAGCCCAGGCTGATCATCGCCGACGAGGCGGTGGCGGCGCTGGATGTGTCGATCCGTGCCCAGGTGGTGAACCTGCTGATGGATCTGCAACGTCGGCTGGGGGTTTCCTACCTGTTCATCTCCCACGACATGGCGGTGGTCGAGCGGGTCAGCCACCGGGTGGCGGTGATGTATCTTGGCCAGATTGTCGAGATCGGACCGCGACAGGCCGTATTCGGCGACCCGCAGCACGCCTACACTCGCCGTCTGCTGGCGGCCGTGCCGATCCCCGACCCGCGCCGGCGCAATCATGCGCGCGATCTCGACGACAGCGAGGTGCCGAGCCCGCTGCGCAGGCCAAACGACCCGCCGACCGTGGCCGCCCTGGTCCAGGTCGGTGAGGATCACTTCGTTGCCCGCCACCACGTCGGCGGCATTTTTTGAGGAGGAAAATCGTGCCCCGTTCGATCAGGTTTCCGACCTGGGCGCTGCCGCTCGCGGCGGCGCTGAGCCTGGGAATAGCCGCGCCGGCACGCGCCGCCGGCAACGTCGTGATCGGCCTCGACGCCACCATCCTGGGGCTCGATCCGGCCGATCTGAACGACAACCTGTCGATGACCGCCACCCGCACGATGTTGCAGGGGCTGTACGGCTTCGACAAGGACATGAAGATGATCCCGGTGCTCGCCGAGAGCTACGAGGCGAACGCCGCGGCGACCGAATATGTCGTTCACCTGCGCCACGGCATCAGCTTCCATGACGGTGCGCCGTTCGACGCGACCGCGGTGAAGACCTCGTTCGACCGCGCCCGCG
>PLTJ01000054.1:7135-20097 GCA_003164455.1 Acetobacteraceae bacterium | reverse complement strand
GCGTCTCGCAGCATCTCGACCTGCAGCGATATCTGACGCTGGTGCAGCAACAGGATCTTGGTAAAGCGCGCCATGGTGACGCTCTGTGCCTCGATCGAGCGCTGCATGCTCTCGACAATGTCGTCGCCTCGGACTCCGCCGCCGCCGCCGCCGCCGTTCCCGGCTAGAGCGGGATCACTTCTGGTAGACGAAGTCATCCCGTAAGCGGGGCAAGCGCCGCGGCCGTGGCGTGGTGACACCCCGGGTCGCGCCGGTGACCGACCAGTAGCCTGAAAAACCGCAGAAAGCGCGCCGGCTGGAACCCAGATTACCGCGCCGCCCTCCTGCACCGAACCGCATAGGGACATTCACTCGATTCCCCTGGCCGTGCGCCCGGTCCTTATTGACTCGGTTTGTCGCAGACCGTAAGGTTTCGAAATGCAGAATGACGTTCTACCTAGCGATACGCTGAAGGACTCAAGGTCCGCTGAGGCGTCTCGCCAAGTCGGTTCGGTCTCGGCGGCGCTGACGATCCTGTCGTGCTTCCAGGGCGACGAGGACCTGTCGCTTAGCGAGATCCACCGCCGCACCGGCATCACCAAGAGCCGGATTATGCGTCTGGCCGGGACCATGGAGCGGCACGGCTTCCTGTGGACCGAGCCCGGTCGCAAGGGTTACCGCCTGGGGCCGACCCTGCTGCGGCTCGGCCATAGCCTGGAGAGTCGTTTCCACGACATCGCCGAAGTTCTGGCGCCGCTTCTCCGCAAGCTTGCCCGCGACAGCGGCGACACCGCAATGTATTCGGTCATGCAGGCTGGCGGCCGCTTGTGCGTCGCTTCGGAAGAACCGCACCATGCGGTCCGCTTCACGGTTCCCACCGGAAGCATCCGGCCGCTGCACGCTGGGGCGAGCGGAAGGGTGCTGCTGGCGTTCGGGCCGGACAAGGCCCTTCGCGAGCTCCTCTGCATGCCGGCCCTCCCTGCCCTGACCGAACGGACGCCTACGGACCCGGCTCGTCTTGAGCGCGAGATCGCCGAAACGCGGCGCCTCGGTTTCGCCGTCAGCCAGGGCGAGGGCCAGCCGGATTCCTTCGCCGTCGCCGTGCCGGTCCTGGACGACGACGGGACACTGCTGGGTGCGCTCTCTGTCGCCGGGCCGGTCAGCCGGTATTCGCCGCAAAGATCGGGCGGGCTGGTGGCCATGCTCCTGGGCGTGGCTCCCTCCGTCGCCCGCGCGCTCCGCTTCCTGCCGGCATGTCCGAGGGCCGATGCGGGCCACGGCCATCCGGCTTCCTCCATCGCTCGCGCGGTGGCACGTCCGACGTCAAAATAGTGAGGATAATCATGAACGAAACGGTTGCTCAGGAATACGAGGAATACAAGAAGAACGGGCGCATTTGGGGCAAGGTCGCCATGGAGCGATTCTCGAAGATCAAGTTCCCACGCCCCTCCAGTGAGGTCATCCAGCAGTATCTTCAGATCAAGGACCTGTCGTCCAACGTCTCGGACATCCTCGATTCGCTCGGCTTGAGGGGCTGCGTCGCCGCCTCGCACCTGCGCCCGGTCATCCCTGGTAAGCGTATCGTCGGTCCCGCGGTGACGGTGCGCAGCATCCCCGAGCGGAAGACCTCGACCCAGGGCTACGTCACCAAGGACACCATCCGGATGTCGACGCGGGACATCTATTACATCTCCGAGCCGGGTGACATTTTCGTCGCCGATTTCGGCGGCAACCCCGATGTTTCCAACATGGGCGGGCAGTCGTGCACGGTGGCGATGTCGTGCGGCGTGATCGGCGCCATCGTCAACGGTGCCGTCCGTGACGTCCCGTCAATCGTCGAACTCGACTACCCGCTGTGGGCGCGCGGCGCCACCCCGATGACCGGCAAGTTCCGCATGGAGGCGATCGAGATCAACGGCCCGGTCACCATGTACGACATCACCATCCACGCCGGCGACCTGATCGTCGCCGACGATTCGGGCGTCTGTGCCATCCCGTACGATCAGGTGGACTACGTCCTGAAGCAACTCCAGTCGGTCGACAAGGAAGAGGCCGTCATGCGGGACCTCATCACCGCCAAGCGCCCGCTCGACGAAATCCGGCCGCTCTACCGCAAGCGCTATAATTGAAATCGGCGGCGCGGTGAATTCTGAACAGACGGGCGGCATGGGAGGCCGCCCGTCCAGCGGCTAGCATGGCGAGGATCTCGCCCTTCTGCGCGTGGGTGAACTTTGGCTTGCACCCACCGCCAGGGTCTGCTCCTTCACCATCGCGCGCTCGTATTCGGCAAACGCTTCCAGCATCGCATTATCATCCGGCCCGCAGGCGCCGTTGGTATCTATAGCTTCGGTGGAGCGTCAATGTGGAGGAAACGGCAAATGACCAGATGTCCACTGACCAGATATCCACGTCGCAGCGTCATCGCGATGGGTGCCGGTCTGATCACCCTGGCCCGGGCGACGCGCGCCGTCGCGCAATCGTCCTGGCCGACCCGAACCATCAGGCTGGTTGCGCCCTTTGCCGCCGGCGGTGGCACCGATATCTTGGCCCGCGTCCTCAGCCAGCAATTGCACGAGATCCTTCACCAGGCGTGCATCGTTGTGAACATAGACGGGGCAGGCGGCACCGTCGGCGCCACTGAGGTCGCGACGGCCGCACCGGATGGCTACACCCTGCTGGTCGGCACGCCGGGTACCATCGAGGTGAACCCGCTGACCCACTCGCTCCGCTACGACCCACAGAAGGACCTGGCGCCGATCAGCCTGGTGACGGAGAGTGCCGCCGTGCTGGTCGCCAACCGCGATTTCCCACCCAACACCGTCCAGGAGTTGATCGCGTACGCCAGGCAGCGGCCCGGCGAGGTCAACTTCGGCTCCGCCGGACCCGGCTCTTTCTCACACATCAGCGGCGAGATGTTCGATTACCTCGCCCATGTGAACATGACCCACGTTCCGTATCGTGGCACCTCGGCGGCGCTGGCCGACCTCCTGGCGGGACGCGTGCAGCTCTTGTTCGAGAACATGCCGCCGGTGATGGGCGACATCCAGAACGGGGCGGTGAAGGCCATCGCCATCGGCTCCGCGACCCGCTCCAGTTTCTTTCCGAAGCTGTCGACCATCGCCGAGTCCGGCGTGCCTGACTACGAATCCACGTCGTTCATGGGTCTGCTGGCGCCGGCCAAGACGCCGCGGCCGATTATCGACCGGCTGCAGCAGGCGATAGTCGACGGGCTGCATGATCCGGAAACCGCGACGCGGCTGCACGCGCTCGGCGTGGAATTGAACGGCAGCACACCCGAGCAGTTCGCTGCCTTTATTGCCAGGGGCATCGCGCTCACCGCCAAGGTGGTGGAAGCGGCGCACATGCGACAAAGCTGAACATCCGGCGAGGGCGGCGCAGCGATGACCACCGGCAGATTGTTCTGGGGCGGGCTCGTGTTCTTCGGTGTGGGCAGCGCCTGGGCGGTGCTGGCCGCGAGCTACCCGATCGGCACGGCCAGCAAGATGGGACCCGGCTACTTCCCGCTGGTGCTCGCGGTGCTACTGGCCGTGATCGGCCTGATCGCGATCACGCAGGCCGCCCTGACGCCTTCCGACGCGCCGGTCCAGATGCGGCCGTTCTGGCCCTGCGTGGTAGTCTCCGCTGCGGTCGTGGCATTCGGCCTGCTGCTGGACACGGCGGGCCTGGTGCCCGCTGTGCTGGGCCTGGTCGTCATCAGCGGCGGCCAACGGCTGCGCTCGCGGCCCCTGGAACTGCTCATTATCGCCACGATCCTGGCCACCGGCGCCACGCTGCTGTTCATCCGCGGACTGCAGTTGCCGCTCGCCGTCTTCCAGTTCGGGGAGCAGTAGCGGGTATGTCAATGGAACTGCTGCAGCACCTCAGCCTTGGTATCCAGGTGGCGCTGACGCCCGAGAATTTCCTCTTCTGCCTGCTCGGCGCCACGCTCGGCACGGTGGTGGGCGTGCTGCCCGGGCTGGGTCCCACCACCACCATCGCCATGCTGCTGCCGCTGACGTTCAAGATTCCGGCGACGTCGGCGCTGATCATGCTTTCGGGCATCTACTACGGCGCACACCACGCCGGCTCGACCACGTCCATCATGCTGAACATGCCGGGCGAGCCGACCTCGATCGTGATCTGCCTCGATGGCTATCCGATGGCCCGGCAGGGTCGGGCAGGGGTCGCGTTGTGCATCGCCGCCCTGGTGTCGTTTTTCGCGGGCTGCGTCTGCACGGTAGCGATCGCCCTGTTCTCGCCTCCGTTGGCGCGGGTGGCGCTGCTGTTCGGGCCGCCCGAGTACACCACCATGATCCTGATGGCCCTGGTCACCATCGTTGTGCTGTCGAGCACCTCGCTGGTGCTGACCCTGGGCACGGCCGTGCTGGGCCTGCTGCTGGGCACGGTCGGCACCGACCTGAACACCGGCATCATCCGCTTCAGCTTCGGCAGCAATGGCCTGGTCGACGGCGTGAGCTTCGTCTCGCTCGCGGTCGGCGTGTTCGCATTTGCGGAAGTGATGGCGCACATCGCCGCCGAAACCCATCGGCCCGCCGAGCGGCCCAAGATCAGCAGCCTGATCCCCACGCGGCAAGATCTGGCACGGTCCTGGGGGGCGGCGCTGCGCGGCACCGCAATCGGTGGCGTTCTCGGCCTCATGCCCGGGACCGGCCCGCTGATAAGCTCGTTCGCGTCCTACGTGGTCGAGAAACAGATCGCCAAGGATCCGACGCGGTTCGGCAATGGCGCCGTCGAGGGGGTGGCCGGGCCGGAGGCCGCCAACAATGCCGCGGCGCTGACCCATTTCATCCCGATGCTGACGCTCGGCATCCCTGCCGGGTCAGCCATGGCGCTGATGCTGGGGGCGTTGATCATCCAAGGCATCACGCCCGGCCCCCAGGTGATGACAGAGCATCCCGACCTGTTCTGGGGCCTCGTGGTGAGTATGTGGCTCGGCAATACGATGCTGCTCGTACTGAACCTGCCGTTGGTGGGCGTGTGGGTGCGGTTGCTGGCGATTCCTTATCGCCTGCTTTACCCGGGGATCCTGATGTTCTGCTGCATCGGCGTCTACAGCCTCAACAACTCCACATTCGATGTATTTCTCGCCACCGGCTTTGGCGTGCTCGGGTTCGGCCTGAAGAAGCTGGGCTGTGCTCCGGCCCCGCTGTTGCTGGGCCTGATCCTTGGGCCGCTGCTGGAAGAGAATTTTCGCCGCGCCCTGCTGCTGTCGCGCGGCGAGCTCACGGTGTTCATCCAGCATCCGATCAGCCTCGGCTTCCTCATCGTGACGGCGCTACTGCCCTTCGTGTTCCTGTTCACCAGCCGCCAGGCGCTGGCCAGGCGGTCGCATCAGGCGGGCTGAATGCCTGTCGCGAACAGGTATGGTGGTTTTACGCCGACCTCAAAGCCGATCGCGCCGAGCCAACGCCGCGCCGCCGCAGCGAACTGCGATCACGCTCCAGGCGCACCCCTCAGACGTGCTGGCCGCCGTTGATGTGCAGTTCGGTGCCGTTGACGTAGCTGGCCTGCGGGCCGCACAGGAAACGGATGCCGTCCGCCACCTCCTCGGGCCGGCCGAGCCGGCGCATCGGTACCTCGCGCTCGGCGAAGGCGGCGCTGCCCGGGGAGAGAATGGCGGTGTCGATCTCGCCGGGGCTGATGGCGTTCACCCGCACCCCGCGCGGGGCGAACTCGGCCGCCATCTCCCGGGTCAGCGTCAGCAGCGCGGCTTTCGAACAGGCATAGGCGGCCCCGGCATAGGGGTGCACGCGCGATCCGGCGATCGAGGTGACGTTGACGATGGCGCCCTGGGCCGCCGACAGCAGGTCGATCAGCCCGCGCGCCAGCAGGGCAACGGCGAAGATGTTGACGCTGAACACGCCGAGCCAGGCGTCGCGGTCGGAATCGAGCACGCCGAGCCGCGTCCCGCCGGCGCCCTTGGGCGAGATGGCGGCATTGTTGACCAGCGCGTCCAGCCGGCCCGCGGGCAGGCGGTCACGGATCGCGGCGATGCCTTCCGCCAGCGAGGCGGCATCGCCGAGGTCGCACTGCACATGGTCCTGCGGCCCGCTCGCCCAGGGACAGCGGGGCGAGAAGGCCTGCCGCGACACGGTGATGACGCGCCAGCCGTTTTCGGCGAAGGCGCGCGCAGTGGCATGACCGATGCCGCGACTGGCACCGGTCAGCACGAGGGTCTGAGGGACTGCCATGGCGGCCATCTTCCCCCCGTGCCCGCCCGCCGGCAAGGGCGGCACGCTTGACGCCGCCGGCGCCGGGTGCCATCGCCGCGGTCATCGAGGCAGGAGAGCGGCGCATGGACAAGGTTCTCATCGTCACCGGCGGCAGCCGGGGCATCGGCGCGGCGGTGGCCCGCGGGGCGGCGGCGCCGGGCTGGACCGTGGTGCTCAGCTACCGGACGCGCGCGGAGCGGGCCGAGGCGGTGGTGCGCGACATCACCACCGCCGGCGGCCATGCCGTCGCCGTGCAGGCCGACGTGGCCCGCGAGGACGACGTCGCCCGCCTGTTCGACACCGCCGCCCGGCACGGCCGTATCGCCGGCCTGGTCAACAACGCCGGCATCAACGGCGACCCCGTCCGGATGGCCGACCTGGCGCCGGCCGACTTCAGCGCGATGTTCGCCACCAACGTCACCGGCGTGTTCCTGTGCGCCGCCGAGGCGGTGCGCCGGATGTCGACGGCGCGCGGCGGTGCGGGCGGGGCGATCGTCAACATCGGCTCGGTGGCGGTCCGGCTCGGTGCGGCGGGCGAGCGGGTGCACTACGCGGCGTCCAAGGCCGCGGTGGTGGCGATGACGCACGGGCTGGCGCTGGAGGTGGCGCGCGAGGGCATCCGGGTGAACTGCGTCAGCCCCGGCCTGTTTGCCACCGAGATGAACCCGCCCGAGCGGGTCGCCCGGCTCACCCCGGCGATCCCGATCGGCCGCGTGGGGGCGCCGGACGAGCTGGCGAACGTGGTTCTGTTCCTGCTGTCGGACGCCGCCAGCTACGTGCTCGGCGCCGAGGTCACCGTTTCCGGCGGACGGTGAGCGGCTGAAGGCCGGCAAGGGTCGGCCGGGTCAGTCGTCTTTCTCGCGCGCCAGGGCGAAGACGACGCCGGACCGCGCGTGCAGCATCTCCACGATGCGGTCGAAGGCCGCCCGGTCGGCATCGGACAGGCCGGCCGTCAGGCGCGCCGCGTAGTCGCGTGCCAGCGGCACGATCTCGCCGTAAGTCCGCCGGCCGTCATCGGTGAGGAACAGGAAGGCCTCGCGCTTGTCGGCCCGGTTGAGTTCGCGTGCCACCAGACCGTGCCGCTCCAGCTCGCCGACCGCGCGGGACACCATCGTCTTGTGCATATGCGTCCGCTCGCCGATCTCCTTGGAGGTCTGGCCGCCGTGCTGTCCCAGCATCGCGACCACCCGCCATTGCGGGACACTGATGCCGAACCGCTCGGAGTACAGCCGCGCGAAACCGTGGCCGACGATGGCTGACAGCACGTTCAGCCGGTATGGCAGAAAATTCTCCAGAATCAGCACGTCCCCGGCCGGTGGCGGCGGGACGGCGGGCCTGGGGCGGGTGGGAAGCGTCATGGTCGTTACCCCCGACGGGCGCACCGACTGGGGCGGCGCGCACTGAACGCGGCAGCATACCGGCCTCGTGCGGCACCGCAATGCCGCCCGGAAAAAGCGTGGGACCGGCGGGGACCTTGATCCCGCCCTGGCGATCGGCCATAGCGGATTGTCCAAAGGGGGATATCGCGTGGTTTCACTCCCGGCCAACGGGGCCGACGGCGGCGCCCCGATCATGCAGATCCGCGGCGTTTCCTGCGCAGCGGAGGACGGTGCGGCGGGGACGCTGGACCTGGATATCCGGGACGGTGAGTTTTTCTGCGTCGTTGGACCGCCGGGCTGCGGCAAGACGAGTCTGCTGCGCGTTCTCGCCGGACTGGATACCCCGCGCTCCGGGTCGATCGTCCTGAACGGGCGCTCCGCCGTCTGGGGCGTGCCGTCGCTGGGGTTCACGCTGGCGGAGAGCAGCCTGTTTCCGTGGCTGACCGTCCGGCAGAATCTCTGGCTGCCGCTGCGTGTCGGCGGCCAACGCAAGGCCGATCCGTGGCGCGTGGACGCCTTGCTCGGTCAGGCCGGCCTGTTGGAACTGGCCAACCGGCACCCCGACGCGCTGCCCGCGCCGACCCGGCGCATGGTCGAGCTGTGCCGCGCGCTGGTGCGCGACCCGCTCCTGGTGCTGCTCGACGACCCCTTCCACGGCCTCGATTTCAAGGATCGCCAGGCGCTGGCCGACGAACTGGAGCGGTTCAGGGGGATCTGCCGGAAGACCTTCGTGTTGTTCACCCAGGACATCGCCCTGGGGGTGCGGCTGGCCGATCGGGTGAGCATCATGGCGGGCCGGCCCGCCCGCATTGCCAACCCGGCGGCGGTGCTGCTGCCCCGCCCCCGCCGGGGTGGCCTGCCCCAGGAGCAGACGGACCTCATGCGCCACCTCCTCGACCTCTACGAAGGCCGCCCGCGGGATCAGGCCGCATGAGCCCGGCGGTTCGCAGGTTGCTCCTGGGCGCGGCCGGGCTGGCCGGCGGCATCCTTTGCTGGACGCTGATCCAGCGGCTGTTCGCCCTGTCGCCCTACATCCTGCCGTCGCCCTGGTCGATGGTGCGCGCGCTGGGGACCGGCTTCGCCATTGCCGATGCGGACGAGAACTGGATGCCGTTGGTTGCCAACACATTCGGCAGCGGCCTGGCCGGCTGGATCGCCGGCGGGCTGGCCGGGGTCGCGACCGGCGCCTTGCTGATCGCCTGCCGCCCGGTGGAGTCCCTGTTCAGGCCGTGGATCGGCCTGTTCGGCGGCCTCACCAGCGTGGCCGCTTCGCCTCTCGTGCTGTACTGGAGCGGCTTCGGCACCGGATCGAAACTGCTGCTGGCCGCCTGGCTGGCGTTTTTCCCGGTCGTGCGGGCAACCCTGGCCGGATTGCGCGCCGCCCCGGCGGCCTGGCATGACGTCATGCGCGGCTTTTCGGCGAGCGGGTGGGAAACCTTCCTGCGGCTGCGTCTGCCGGCGGCCTTGCCCGGCCTGTGCGGGGCCATGCGCAGGGCCTGGACGCTGGCCCTGGTGGGCGTGCTCATCGCTGAGTTCCTCGGCGCGCCGGGCGGGCTGGGCGGGCAGATTTCTCACCACGAGGCGGCTTTCGACCTGGCCGGGGCGATCGCCGGCCTGATCGTGCTCGCGGTGGTCGGCACCGCCGTCGCCGGCGCGCTGCAATGGGCCGAGGGCGGGGTCACGGACTGGGTCGGCCTGCCGCGCCGCGCCTGAGCCGGGCGCCGGCTCAGCCGAGCCGGCCGCCGAATTCCTGCGCGGCAACCCGGCGCAGCGTGTCGATCGAGCGGAACAGGCGGACCAGGCGCTTGCGGTCGCGCTCGCTGAGCCCGCCCAGCCCGAGAAGGTTGCCGACGGGCTGGCCGGCGTCCACATCGGCAAGCTGCTGGCGGACACGCAGCCCCGTGAGGATGGCGAAGTCCTCGGCCAGCATGGCGCCGAAGCCGTCGCTGACGCGGCCGGCCGCGATCAGCGCGGTGAGGCGGTCGCGGGTTCCGGTGGCGGCGATGCCGGCCCGCAGCGCCAGCATGCGGATCAGCCCGACCAGCGGCAGGTTGGCGCGCAGCTTGAGGTCGATCTCGTGGTGATGGCCGGCGCCGGGCTCGCCCTGCAACTGGCCGAACAGGCCGAGCGGAACATCCTGGCGGACATGCTCCCAGGACAACTGTTTCAGATAGAGGGGCTGTTCGGCACAGACCCGCAGCACCGCCGCGCGCAGCGTATCGCCGAGGTCGACGGCGCCGCCGACGGCGCGGAAGTCCAGGAAGATATCGGCCAACATGACCGATTGGAGGCTGCGCCGGTGCGCCCAGCCGGCGATCTGCGCGCGCCACTGGCCGATCGACTTCCGCCACACCGGGTTGGTCGCCATGACGTGGCCCCGGCAGAGCGGAAATCCGGCCTCGTCGAGTGCCCGGGTGAAGCGCCCGGCCAGCTCGATGAACCAGCGGTCGACCGCCTCGTGCCGCGCGTCCGGGTAGTCGTCGAGAATGAAACCGTTGTCCTGGTCAGGGCGCAGGAAGCTCTCGTGGCGGCCGGCGGAACCCATCATCAGCACGGTGAAACGGACCGGCGGCGGCCCCCAGCCAGCCCCAGCCATGGCCCGCACGCAGGCCTCGGTGAGCCGGGCGACGAGGCCGTCGTTCAGGCTGCCCATGGCGGCCTGGACGGCGACGGCGTCCTGCCCGTCGTGCAGCAGGGACGACCACAGCGCCGCCCGCTCGGCCCAGCCGGGCAGGGGACCCTGGCCGAGATAAGCGGCGAGCGGGTCCAGCAAGGGGGCGAACATCGCTTCCGTGGTCAGCAGGCCGAGCGGACGGCAGTCGCGGCCGATCACCCCGAGCACGCGCCGGCGTTCGCGCACCATCCGCCCGGCCGCCTCGTGCAGCGGATCGGCGCCACCGATCAGGGCGGCGGGTCCCTCCATGAGTTGCTCGACCGGGGTTGCCGGATCGGCCTGGAACAGGGCGTCGCGCAGCAGCCCATCGGCATCGAGCAGGCCGATGGCGCGGCCCTGGGCATCGGTGATCAGGCAGCCCGGCGCATCGGACTGGCGCAGCACGCCGACGGCGGCGAGCAGCGGCGTGCCAGCCGGCACGACGGAGGGGTTGGGCCGCATCGCATCGGCGACACGGCGGGTCAGCCAGGCCAGCAGCGCGCTGGCACGGGGCACCGCCGCGCCAGCATCATCCGCCACCGGTCAGGCCGCGAAGGAGCCTGGGAACAGCGGATACGGCTCCTCCGACAGCACGATCATGTGGTTGCGCACCGCCTTCACGCCGGCAACCCCCTGGGCGGCCAGCTCGAGCGCCCGCAATTCCTCGCCCGTAACCACCAGGCCCCAGAGGTGGACGATGCCGTCGGTGACGACGACCGTGTTCTCGGCGCGGCGGCTCCAGGTCTGCCGGCTCAACTCGGCCAGCAGGGCCTCGCGGATGGCNNGATGGCCGAATCGTCGGCGGCGGCGCTCTTGCTGGGTCCGGCCTGCTGAGAGGCGAAGGCGCGCAGCAGATTCGAGCGGCTGACCAGGCCGACCAGCCGGCCATTCTCCAGCACCGGCACGCGTTTGATGTGCTTGCTTTCCATCAACTCCGCGATATCGCCGAGCGGGGTCGTGCGGGCCACCGAGACGACCTCGCGCGTCATGATGTCGTGCGCGACGGTGCCGCGCGAGCGGACATATTCCTCGGCCAGCGTCGCCGTGCCGGTGAAGAAGGCGCGCCAACTGCCGTGATGCTTCTCGGTGCCGATCTCGACGCGGCGCAGCAGATCGCCTTCGCTGACGACCCCCACCAGGGCGCCGTCCTCGTCGACCACGGGAACGCCGGAAATGCCGCGCGACAGAAGCAGTTGCACGATCTGCAGCACCGGGGTGTCGGGGCCGATCGTTACGACCTCACGAATCATCACGTCGCCCGCGTTCATGGCGCCCTCCTGATTTTGCCGCCATGATAGCATGGTCTACGGTCATCGTGCGGCATTGATCTGGATCAGACACGACAGACCCGGCGTTCCGTGCTTGACCTGAATCAAGCACTTGGCGGCGTGAATGGCCTAGTCTACCGCCTCGAGGAGGACTTTCATGTACAAATACGTCCTGGTTCCGGCGACCGGCTCCGTTTCGGACGAAGCGGTATTCGGAACGGCGCTGCTGGCAGCGCGGCCGTTCGCCGCGCATCTGGAATTCCTGCATGTGCGCGTGGACGTGACCGATGTCGTGATTTCGATGTCCACCGGCGGCCTTGGCGGCGGTGGCGCGGTGCAGGGGGTGGTCGATAAGCTTGAACTGGAATCGAAGCAGATCGAGGACCGGGCCTGGCAGAGCGTCGCCGATTTCTGCGAGCGCGAGGCGATCCCGCGGACGGGTCCACGGGCGGAGGAGGGAGTTTCGGCCGAGTTCACGGTGGAAATCGGCAGCGACGCCCAGTGGATTTCGGAATACGGCCGGTTCGCCGATCTCGTCGTGGTCGGGCGGGCGCAGCCCGGGCGCGAGATGGCGATGGAGGTGCTGGAGGCGGCGCTGATGGATACCGGGCGGCCGCTGCTGGTGGCCCCTCCGGCCGTCCCGCAGACGCTGCTGGGCACCATCGTCATCGCCTGGAAGGACACGCCGGAGGCCGCCCACGCGGTGACCGCCTCGATCCCCCTGCTGGAGCGCGCCGAGCGGGTGGTGATCGTCTCGGTGGTCAAGGAGGACAACCCGCGCGAATACACGTCCGACCGGTTGTTGCGCAGCCTGCGCTGGCACAACCCCAACACCAGCGTCCACCAACTCGGCCGCGAGCGGCGCAAGCCGGTGGATGTGCTGTTGCAGGAGGCTGGGCGCCTGCAGGCCAGCCTGATCGTCATGGGCGGCTACAGCCACAGCCGGCTGCGCGAAGTTGTGTTCGGCGGCTTCACCAACCGGATACTGGCCGGCGTCGACATCCCGGTGCTGATGGCGCATTGAGGCGCATCCCCGTCATCGCAGGACCATGCCCAAACTGCCCCCACTGCCTAAGCTGCCCCCCCTGCCCAAGCTGCCCAACGTCCGACTGCTCTGGCTGTTGGCGATGGTCGTGCTGGCGGTCGTCGTCTTCGGGCAGTTCGGCTCCTCGTCGGTCGAGCAGGTGCCGTACAGCCAGTTCCAGCAATGGCTGGACCAGGGCAAGATCGCCAGTGTCACGGTGGCCGGCGACACCATCCGCGGCGACCTGAAGGAGAAGCTGCCGAACGGGACCCTCAGCTTCGCCACCGAACGGGTGCCCACGAACATCGCCGCCGAGTTGACCCGCCAGGGGGTGACGTATTCGGCAACGTCCGGCACGGGCGCCTTCAGCCAGATCCTGTCCTGGGTGATTCCGCCGCTGTTGTTCGTCGGCATCTGGATCGTCGC
>PLTJ01000054.1:0-7034 GCA_003164455.1 Acetobacteraceae bacterium | reverse complement strand
TTCGACGATGTCGCGGGGGTCGACGAGGCCAAGGAGGAACTGCACGAGATCGTCGATTTCCTCAAGCGGCCCGGCGAATTCACCCGCCTCGGCGCGCATGTGCCGCGCGGGGTGCTGCTGGTGGGTCCCCCCGGCACCGGCAAGACGCNNGAGATGTTCGTGGGCGTGGGCGCCTCCCGGGTGCGCGACCTGTTCGAGCAGGCGCGCAAGGTGGCGCCCTGCATCATCTTCATCGACGAACTGGACGCGCTGGGCCGCGCCCGCAACGCCTCCCCGGTGAGCGGCCAGGACGAGAAGGAGCAGACGCTCAACCAGTTGCTGGCCGAGATGGACGGCTTCGACCGCTCGGTCGCGGTGGTCATCCTCGCCGCCACCAACCGCCCGGAGATCCTCGACCCCGCCCTGCTGCGCGCCGGCCGCTTCGACCGCCAGGTGCTGGTGGACCGGCCGGAGAAGCAGGGCCGCATCGACATCCTCAAGATCCATCTGGCCGCATTGAAAGTGGCGCCGGGCGTGGACCTGGCTGAGATCGCCGCGATGACTCCCGGCTTCACCGGCGCCGACCTCGCCAACCTCGCCAACGAGGCGGCGGTGCACGCGACCCGGCGCAAGGCCGAGGCGATCACGATGGACGACTTCACCGCGGCGGTGGAGCGCATCATCGCCGGGCTGGAGAAGCGCTCCCGGGTGCTGATCCCGCGTGAGCGGCGGATCGTCGCCTACCACGAGATGGGCCACGCGCTGGTGGCGCTGGCGACCCCGGGGGCCGACCCGGTGACCAAGGTCTCGATCATTCCGCGCGGCATCGGCGCCCTCGGCTACACAATGTCGCGGCCGACCGAGGACCGCTTCCTGATGGGGCGGAGCGAGCTGGAGGCGAAGCTGACGGTGCTGATGGGCGGCCGGGCGGCGGAGACGCTGACCGGTCCGGACGTCTCCACCGGGGCGTCGGACGATCTGGCGCGGGCGACCGACATCGCGCGCGGCATGATCCTGCGCTACGGCATGGACGAGACGCTGGGGCCGGTGGCCTGGGACACCGAGGGCGGAGAGTTCCTCGGCCAGCCCGGGGCGTTCTGGCGCCCGCGCCGGTTCTCGGAAGAAACCGCGCGCACGATCGACCGGGCCGTGCAGGCGACCCTGCAAGCCGCGCTGGAACGTGCGCTCGGCGTGCTGCGCGCCAACCGCGCGGCGCTGGACGAGGGGGCGGAGCGGCTGCTGGCCCAGGAGACGCTGAGCGCGGACCAGATTCCGCGGCCGGTGATGCCGGGCGCGGCGTAGGGGTACGACCGGGCCGCAGCCCGCTTCACCGATAGACCAGAAACCCGGCGATGGCCGCCAGCTCCGCCCGGATGTCGTGGCCCTGCATCCAGCCATACGGTGCGAAAGCACGGTTGAGCGCGATCGGGGTCAACGTACTGCGGCTACCCCTTGCGGCGGCAAGATCGTAAGGTACGCCGGAGGACGCTGGGAGGGAATCATGCCACGCACGAAGATTCTCATCGACTGCGACCCCGGCCACGCGGACGCGGTTGCGATTCTGTACGCGGCGAGGCACCTGGACCTGGTCGGCGTCACCACCTGCCATGGCAACAACACGATCGGCAACGTCACCCGCAACGCGCTGTCCGTGCTGACCCTGGGCGGGATAGCGGCCCCGCTGGCACAGGGCTGCGCCGACCCGCTGCTCGGACGCAAGGCGCTGGTGTCCAACGCGCACGGCAGAACCGGGCTGGACGGCACCGCTCTGCCCCCGCCGGATCGCGCGCCGGTGGCGGCGCATGCCGTGGACTTCCTGATCGACATGGCGCGGACCCACAAGGACGAGCTGGTACTGGCGGTGATCGGTCCGGCCACCAACGTGGCGATAGCGATCAAGAAGGAACCCCGTTTTGCCTCCTGGTTGCGCGAGATCACGGTGACGGGCGGCTCGACCGGACTCGGCAACATCACGCCGGTGGCCGAGTACAACGTCTGGTGCGACCCGGAGGCGGCGGCGGAAATGTTCGGCTGCGGCGCGCCGATCCGGATGGCGGGCTACAACGTCACGTCCGTCACCGGCATCAGCGCGGCGGACATCGCCCGCTTGCTGGCGGGGCCGAAAGTGGCGTGCCATATCGCCGAGCTGCTCGATTTCTATCTCGACCGGCAGCGCCACCGGCTGGGCCTGGATATCGCGCCGATGCACGACGTCTGCGCCATCGTGCCCTATGTGCAGGAGGGGTTGATCGAGTACCGGCATTGCCATGTCGGCGTCGAACTGAACGGGCGGCTGACCCGCGGCATGACGGTGTGCGACCTGCGCACACTGACCCCGGAGGGCCGGGCCGACCGGGGCGTCGGCGAGGCCAATGTGCAGGTGGCCATCCGCACCGAGGCGCGGCGATTGATCGACCACGTGGTGGCGACCCTGCTCGAGTATCCGTGAGGGCGCTGCCGACTATCCGTCCGCCAGGGCGCGCAGCGCGGTCAACAACGGTTCGCTCGACACGGTGATGACGCCCGTGAACGCGTCGTCGAACTCGGTCAGGAGGAAGACCGCGCACGCCAGCGCCGCGGCGCAGAGGAGCAGGGCGCCGATCACCAGCGCATTGCGCGGCGTCAACAGGCCGAGCCCGGCGAAGATCAGCATCAGCCAGAATGTCAGCACGCCGAGTTGCCAGCCCGACACCGACGTGCCGGTGTTTTCCTCCATCGTCCAGCGCGTCTGGATAATGGCGTGCAGCACCGCCTGGGCCTGGACGATGACCCGTGGCACCGACGGCCCGCTGCCGAGACGTTCCAGCGATGCCTCCAGCGCGTCCTGCAGGTCGTCGACGTTCAGGGCATCGCCGCGGAACGGCGCGGCCAGATCGGGGAAGGTGTCGCGCACCAGCACGGCCGTGTAGCGCAACAGCAGTTGCCGTGCCTCGTGCGCCGGCGGCCCGGCGCGATGCAGCGTGCGGTCCAGTTCCTCGATCTGCGAGCCGAGCCGCCTGATGTCCCGATCGGCGGCATCGAAGGTCGATTTCAGTGAGACGATGCTCATGGCGAGCATCAACACCGCCAGCACGGCAATCAGACTGATCATGCGCCGGACGATGTCGCGCACCTCGCCCGACGCCAGCATGTCCGGCGCGCGGACCCGCACCGCGGCGCCGCATCCGGCCGACAGGGCCAGGGCGCCGAACACGGCCAGGCCAATGACGGTGCCGGTCAAGAGCTTCGGGCCCGAACCCGCGCCGGCGAATCATGCCCCGTCATTCGCCCGACAACTCCCGCCGCCGGCGATCAAGTTCCTCCGAGTACCGGCGGAGCGCGTATTGTTCGGTCAGCAGGCCGAGAACCCGGCGGGTCTGCGGGCTGTCCACCACCGCCAGCGCGTCCGATTCCGCCTGTTCGAACATGACCACCGCGTCCTTGATGGTCATCTGCGGCAGCAGCATGTCGCTCTGGTGGTGCAGCAGGTCGGCCAGCGTGCCGTCAGCCCCGGTGTCGGCGGCATGGGCCTCGGAAAGCAGCACGATGCCGGCGTAGCGGTTGGCGTCATCCACCACCACCACGCGGGTGGTGGCGCCGAGCGGGAAGTCGCGGCGGAAGGCGGTCAGCGAGGTGTCGGCGCGCACGCTGCGTACTTCGCGCCGCATCATCCGGCCCACCGTGAGGTTGCGCATCCAGCCGATATCGACGGCGCTGCGGATGGCCTCGCCGCGCAGGTGGAAACGCCAGGTGGCGAAGGAGTAGCCGAAGGTGCGGCGAACCGTGACGGCGGAGACCACCGAGGCGGCCACCACGGCGACCGTCATCGGCAGGCTGCCCGTGCTCTCCAGGGCGAGAAAAGCCATGGTCAGCGGCCCGCCGACCACCGCCACGGCCAGGGCGCTCATGCCGACGATGGCGAACACCACCGGCGGCACCGCGGTGCTGACGGTGACCATGGCCAGGCAGGCGGCGAACAGCTTGCCGACCAGGGCGCCGAGGAACAGCGAGGCGAAGAACAACCCGCCGCGAAAGCCGGTGCCCAAGGAAACCGCCGAGGCCAGGCTTTTGAGCCCAAATAGCAGCGCGATCCCCACCATGGCGGTTTTGTGGGTCAGCCCAAATTCCATCGCGCCGTGGCCCGCTGAAAGCACTTGCGGTGAAATCAGCCCCAGCCCGCCCACGATCAGGCCGCCGATCGCGGTGCGCAGCCAGACCGGCAGGTGGGTCAGGCGCACGATGTCTTCGGTCAGCGTGACCGCGCGCATCAATGCGATGCCCAGCAAGGCGCAGATCAGGCCAAGCGCCAGGATCGGCACGTAATCGATCGGCAGAATGCTGCCGGTGATCACGATTTGGGTGCTCATCGTGCCGCCTTCGAACAGATGGATGATCCCCACCGAGGCGGCGGCGGCGAGCAGGACGGGTGCGAGATTGGTCAGCGAATAGGTGCCGATCACCAGCTCGAAGGCGTAGAACGCGCCGGTCAGCGGGGCGTTGAACGCGGCGGCAATGGCACCCGCGGTGCCGGCACCAACCAGGATGCGCATGTCGTTGCGGCGCAGATTAAACGCCAGAGCAAGTTTTGATCCCACTGCGCCGCCTACTTGCGCATAGGCGGCCTCCAGCCCCACCGAAGCTCCGGCGCCGTTGGAGATCATGGTCTGGATCGCCACTATCAGACTGTCGCGCATCGACATGCGCCCACCGTGCAGCGCATTGGCCTCGATCGGATCGACCGGGCGGCGCGGCCAATGACGGGCAAGTCCCCAGGCAAGAATCCCGATCAACAGCCCGCCCAGCATTGGGACCAGCAGCAGTCGTTCGTGGTTGACGGCGAAGGCTCCGGACAGGCGTTGCCCGGCATGCAGCAGGAATAATTTTCGGTGGGCGAACTGGGTGATTTGGTTCATCGCCACCGCGCACAGGCCGGCGAGAGCACCGACCAGGGCACCGAAGATGGCCAGCCAGATCTCGTCGGTGCGCACCCGCACGCGCAGGGTTTGCAGCGCACGCAGGAGGGGAGTTACGGACCCCATGTAAATTCGTTGGCGCGCCACAGATACCAGGAGGCGAAGGATCGCCAGGGCGCCCAGGCCTCGCCCAATGCTCCCAGAGCCTTTGGTTTGGGTTGGGCGTCTAGGCCAGCCACTTTGCGGTAACCTTCGCGCACGCCGAAATCATCGATCGGCAGCACATCGGGGCGGCCGAGACCGAAAATCAGCAGCATTTCCACGCTCCAATGGCCGATGCCGCGGATGGCGGTCAGGCGCTCGATCAGTTCGTCGTTGGATAATTTATGCGCTTCGGCCAGGCTTGGCACCGTGCCGGACATGCGGCGCGCGCACAGATCCTGGATGGCGGCGATCTTGCTGGCCGACATTCCGGCGGCGCGGATGGCAGACGGGTCGGCGGTGAGGATTTCCATCGGTTCGGGGAAGCTGTCTCCGGGAAACAGCGCCAAGAATCGTCCCAGAATCGCTTCTGCCGCGCGGGCGTGCAATTGTTGGTGCGCGATGGCGCGGAGCAGCGATTCGAACGGTTCGCGCATGCGTGGCGCCGGCAGCAGGCAAGGGCCGACGCGGCTGATCAGCGTGGCCATGAGCGGGTCGGCGCGCTTCAGCGCCTTGGCGGCTTTGGCGGCGTTGGGATGGAGTGAGGGACCTTCGGTCATGGTCGCCTTTCGGCAAAGGGGAAGCGGATTGGCAAGAGATTCGCGCGACAACAACAGAATACTAGGGCTGCTGCTGGTGCTGTTGCTAGTGGGGGTGACGCTGCTGGTGGCGCGCAGCCTGCATCATTCGAACGAGGTCGAGGATTGCATGATGCAGGGGCGGACGGATTGTAATGGGGTGATTGCGATGCCCTGATTTACAACAACCCCGCCGCCAGATTTACCGCAAACGCCAGCAGCACCGTATTGAACAAAAACCCCAGGAACCCGTGCAATGTGGCGAGACGGCGCAATTTGCGCGAGGTGATCTCGACGTCGGAGACCTGAAAAGTCATGCCGAGGACCAGGGAGAAGTAGAGGAAATCCCAATAATCGGGTGCCTGATTGCCGGGAAAATCCAGGCCGCCTTGGATAACATCTTGATCACGCTCGTAATATTCATGGGCATAGCGGAAGGCGAAGCAGAAATGCGTGACCAGCCACGAGGCCAGCAGGGTGATGGCCACCAGGGCGACGCGGAGCGGGGCGAAGCTGGAGCCGGGGGCTTTGAGGCTGGCGAATTCCTGGGTGATTACGATGAAGCTCATCGAAACCCCGATCAAGGTGACGGCGAAGATGGTCCATTCGCCCTCGCGCTGGGATTCGGCGTCGCGTTCCATCTGGGCCAGTGGCTCGTGCGCGAAGGCGATCAGGCTGAGCAGCAAGAATAATCCGGCGCCGGCGTCCCAGGCGAGGATGCTGCGCAGCGATGCGTGCCACGCGCCGGGCAACAGCAGGAACAGAATCGTCCCGGCGAGCAGGCTGAAACTGAGGCGGGGATGGCCCGCGGCCATGTGGGAAAGCGAGGGCAAGGGCATTGGGAGGCCTTTATGTGCTGCGGTTTGATGCCCATAGCACGGCTGAAAACGGGGGCCGAGGGCGCTTATCGCGGGAAGTTCATAGAAACCAGGGCCGCCGCGCAATTTGCCCGCTTGCAAATCGCCGCGTCCTGTCGCACATGACCCCCCCAATTGGATTGGCGCGCGAGCGCCGGTGCGTGGCCGCGTGTTCGGGGGCAGGGGCCCCCGGCAGAAGTCACGGGTCCTAAGTCAAGGATGGAGATTACTGTGTCTGACCCGCTCGGAAGAATTAGAAACATCGGCATCACCGCGCACATCGACGCGGGCAAGACCACCACGACCGAGCGTATCCTGTATTATACCGGTGTCTCGCATAAGATCGGCGAGGTGCATGATGGCAACACCACCACCGACTATATGGACCAGGAACGCGAGCGCGGGATTACCATTACGTCGGCGGCCGTGACCTGCGAGTGGAAAGACCACCGTATCAACATCATCGACACGCCGGGCCACATCGATTTCAACATCGAAGTGAACCGCAGCCTGCGCGTGCTCGACGG
>PLTJ01000306.1 GCA_003164455.1 Acetobacteraceae bacterium | reverse complement strand
GAACACCTCGATCCGCTTGTCGGCCATGCTCTGCACCAGGATCGTCCGGCCATCGCGCGAGAAGGCGATCCCCTGGTTCCAGCCGCCGATCGGCGCCGTCGCCAGTAGGCGCAACGTTTGGCCCTGGACCGCATACAACGAGAACAGGCCGCCATCGGTGTGGAACGGGTCGGCCGCCGGCCTCTGGGTGCCCAACTGCGAGCCCACCGCCAGCAACTTCCCGTCCGGCGAGAGCTTCAGTCCCTCGGGCTGAGGAGGTACGCTCGTCGTCGACACGACGCGCGGCCGCGCGGCGGCCAGATCGATCAGGCTGACCGAATCGACATCGCCGCTCTGGCTCCCCAGGTTCGCCACCACAGCCATCGTGCCGGCCGCGTTGACGTCGAGCGTATAGGGCCGGATCGCGGTGATCAGCGGCACCGGCTCCACCGTCACGTTGATGCCGTCGAGCCGCAGGATGCTCACCTTGTTGTCGCCGTCACGGCTGACCAGGGCGGTCTTGCCGTCGTGGCTGAAGCCGATGCCGCTCGGGCCGGCCTTGGGGTTGCCGAAATCGATCTTCCCCTCCAGCGCCAGCCGCTTGTTCTTCACGCTGAACACCGACACGGTGCCCTCGCCGCGGTTGGCGACCAGCGCCACCTTGCCGTCCGGCGAAACCCGCACCACCGTCGCCCCGAAACCCGCGATGAGCGACTGCACCAGCTTCGGCGGCTTGGCCGTGAGGTCCACCACCGAGACGCGATTGTCCGGCCCGATGCCGCCGGTGGCGGACGGATCGGCCTTGGTCGCCGAGGTCACGATCGACCAGCTTTCGTCCGGCGCCACCCACACCGCCATCGGCGGCCCGACCACGCTGCCCGGCACCTCGATGCTGGACAGCACGCGCGGGGGAGCCTTGCCGAACTCGATCACGCTCAGCGTGTCCGGCTTCACCTGGTTGGGCGCGACCTGAACGCCGTTCGCCAGCACGGTATGGCCGTCATTGGACGAAAGCGCGATGCCCGCCCGCGCCGGCAACGCGACCGTGGCGGCAAGCAGACAGGCTAATGTAATGCGGTACATGCAACCCCTCCCATGGGCCATTTTGTTAAGACTTCGGCTTAGTATCGCGCCAGGGTCGTGGCACCGGCAAGCCGGGAAATGGCGATTTCGAAACAACCCGCGCGCCGGCGCGAGCGGACCACGGCCCTGGCGAAACCGCGCCGTGCGGGCGATAGTCGCCACCCCATCGGGACGGAGTTCGCACGTGCGCATTTTCCTGCTGCTGGCCGCCCTGCTGCTGGCCACCCCCGCCCTCGCCCAGCCCGCCGCGCGGCCGGAGGCGGCACGGCCGGCAACGCCGGAAGTGCGCCCGCCACTGCCGGCCGACAGCGTGACACAGCAGACGCTGACACTCCCCGGGCGCACGCTGCACTTCACCGCCACCGCCGGCTCGTTCCGCCTCACCGACGCGCAGGGACATCCGCAAGCCGACATCGCCTACACCTCCTACACGCTGGACGACGCCGACCCGCGCACCCGGCCGGTGGCCTTCGCGGTGAACGGCGGGCCGGGAGCCTCGTCGGCCTGGCTGCAACTGGGCGCCATGGGTCCGTGGCGGCTGGAACTGGCGAGCCCGCCGGTACCGTCGGCCTCCCCGGTGCCAGTGGCCAACACGGACACCTGGCTGGACTTCGCCGACATGGTGTTCATCGACCCGCCCGGTACCGGGTTCAGCCGGCTGGCCACCGCGGCGGAGGAACTGCGGCACAAGTTCTGGTCAGTCGACGGTGATATCCCGCCGCTCGCCGAAGTGGTGCGGCGCTGGACGGTGAAGCAGGGCCGCATCGCCTCGCCGCGGCTGATCGTGGGCGAGAGCTATGGCGGGTTCCGCGGCCCGCGGCTGGTCCGCGAGCTGCAAACCGGCGAAGGACTGGGGGTGAGCGCCCTGGTGATGATCTCGCCGGTGCTGGACTTCGGCTGGCCGGCCTGGGGCACCGATCCGCTGTCGCTGGTCGGCCGGCTGCCCTCGATGGCGGCGGTGGCCGCCGAGGCGGCCGGGCGGGAACCGGACCTGGCCGCGGTCGAGCAGTATGCCAGCACCGAATTCATCGCGGACGTGCTGCGCGGGCCACGCGACGCGGCCGCCGTCGATCGGTTGACCACGCACGTCGTCGCGCTGACCGGACTCGACCCGGCGCTGGTGCGCCGCCTCGCCGCGCGGATCGACATGCACAGCTTCCAGCGCGACCGGGTCCACAGCCAGATGGCGAGCGCCTATGACGCCACCGTGGCCTCGCCGGACGCCGCCCCCGAGGCGGCGTGGAACGCCCAGCCCGACGCCCTGCTGGACGGGCTGCGCGCTCCGCTGACCAGCGGCATGCTGGCCCTGTACCACACGCTGGGCTGGCAACCCGAGGGCGAGTACCAGGTGCTGAGCGAGGAAGTGGCAAAGGCATGGGACTGGGGACACGGACTGGAACACCCCAATTCGGTGCGCCAACTGCGCGTCGCGCTGGCGTTGGACCCGGCGCTGCGGGTGCTGGTCGCGCACGGACGCAACGACCTGATCACGCCGTACTTCGCCACCAAACTGGAACTGGCCCAACTGCCCACCATCGGCGCCCCGGACCGGGTGCGCCTGCTGGTCACGCCGGGCGGACACATGCTGTACCTGCGCGACGCCAGCCGAACCGCCCTGCACGACGCGGCACGCGCGCTGGTGCAGTGAAGGAAGGCCAGGGCTCCCCCCTGGACCCGCCAAGGGCCAGGAGGCCCTTGGAACCCATTACTTAAGCGAGGTTGTTAAAAGAGGGGGGGCCAGGGGCCTGGACCCGCTTATATCAAACAACAATCTGCGTCGCTCCGCCATGCCGTTGACGCCCTTACGACCGGTGGTTGCGGCGGCAGGAAACCACCGACAGCTGACTCTGCCCCCGGTAACCTGTTGAACCCGGATTTCCCTGATGAACCACATTCCGCTTGTACGAATCGGCCGAATTAGTCATGAATATCAGCATGTTGCCGTCGAACAGGACGCGTGCGCATGGAACGCCCAGCGGGTGAATCGGATGACGGCTCTTTGCGGGTCGATTTCGACCGCCGCCTGAAGCTGGAATTTCATGGCAGCCGGATCACCTCTGACGCCGGATTGCTGGCCTACCGAG
>PLTJ01000146.1 GCA_003164455.1 Acetobacteraceae bacterium | reverse complement strand
ACCGGCACCGGCAAGGAGGTGGTGGTGCGCGCCATCCATCGCCACGGCCATCGCGGCGGGCGGGCCTTCGTGGCGGTGAACTGCGCCGCCATCCCGGCCCCGTTGCTGGAAAGCCAGTTGTTCGGCCATGCCCGCGGCGCCTTCACCGGCGCCATCGCCGACCGCGCCGGCAGTTTCCGCGACGCCGACGGCGGCACCCTGTTCCTCGACGAAATCGGCGACATGGACCTCGCCATGCAGGCCAAGCTGCTGCGCGTGCTGCAGGACCGCATGGTGGTGCCGGTCGGCGGCCGGCCGGTGGCGGTGGACGTGCGCATCCTGGCGGCGACCCACCGCGACCTGCGCGCCATGGTGGCCAACGGGAGCTTCCGCGAGGACCTGTTCTACCGCATCGGCGTGGTGCCGGTGCACCTGGCGCCGCTGCGCGAACGGCTGTCCGATATCCTTCCCATCGCCGAGCATTTTCTCGCCCGCGCCGGCGGTACCCGGCGCCTGTCCGGCGAGGCGGCGGCGCGGCTGCTCGNNGCGCATCCCTGGCCGGGCAACGTGCGCGAACTGCGCAACGCGATGGAGCGCGCCGCCGTGCTGGCGCCGCTGGCGGTGCTGTCGGCCGCCGACTTCGCCTTCCTGGCCGGCGAGAGCACGCCGGCGAGCGACTGGCTGGCCGGCGACCTGCCCGGGGCCGTCGCCCGGCTGGAGACGGAAATGATCCGCCGCGCGCTGGCCGCCTGCGGCGGCAACCGCACCGAGGCGGCACGCCGGCTGAACATCCACCGCCAGTTGCTCTACGAGAAGATGCGCCGGTACGATCTGGACTTGTCCGGAAGCCGGACAGGCGGCGTCGTGGAGCCGGACGCCCCTGCGGCGGTGGAAAGACCTAAAACGTAGTGATTCCAAAGTTCTGGCATCTGGCACGGGACTTGCGAAGGATGCCGCACGGGCCATCCGGGCCCGCACGGAGAACACCATGCGACTCAAATACGCCCTGCTCGCGGCCACTCTGATCGCCGGCGCATCCGGTGTCGCGCTGGCGCAGCGCCCGCCGACCTACGACCTGGCCCAGCTTCCTCAGGTGAAGGGCAAGGTGGCCCAGTACCTGCTGACGCCGCGCGGCGAGGTTGACGGTCTTCTTCTCGCCGACGGCACGGAAGTGTATGTCGCCCCGCGCCTGTCCACTCAGCTCGTCTTTGCCGTGAAGCCGGGGGATGCGGTGACCATCCACGGGCTGAAGGCGAAGGCGATCCCGATGGTCATGGGGGCCGAGATCACCAATGACGCCACCGGCGCCACCGTGACGGGTGGCCCGCGCGAGCCGCACGCGGCGATGGCGCAGTTCGATGTGACGGGCGTGGTGAAGGCGCTGTTGCACTCGCCGCGCGGCGATGTGGACGGCGCGTTGATGCAGGACGGCACCATCGTCCGCCTGCCGCCGCCCGAGGCGCAGAAATTCGCCACCGAGCTTGCCCCGGGCCAGTCGTTGTTCGTGCACGGCTTCGGTTATGAGGGCGTGCTCGGCAAAATCGTCGAGGCGCGGACGCTGGGTCCCGACAAGGACCACACGCAGCCCGTCGCCGGCCCCCGGATGCCCGGTCCCGGTGGGCACATGTGGGGCCACCGGCCGATGATGGGCGGCCATGGCCCGATGCCGGGCGGTCCGGGCGGCGCCCCCGCCGCGCCGCAGCATCCGTAACCTGTGCATCGCCCCGGGGCGTACGGCCCCGGGGCATGCCATCGAACCGGCCCCGTCACGTCGATGCTGGCGAGGCTTCCCTGGCGGCGAGCTTGTCCGAGAGGTTCTGGATCACCCGGGTCAGTTCCTGGAACTCGGTCTCGCGCAGCAGATCGATCTTCTGGTGCAGCAGCTCGATTTCCAGTTCAGCCTTGATGTTGATGTCGTAGTCCTGTTTGGCCTCGTTGCGATCGACCGCGGCCTGCCGGTTCTGGCTCATCATGATGATCGGCGCCGCGTAGGCCGCCTGGAACGACAGCACCAGGTTCAGCAGGATGAACGGGTACGGGTCCCACTGCCGCATATAGGCCGTGACGTTGAGCGCCATCCACAGGATCAGCAGGACGCTCTGGCTGATGATGAACGGCCAGGACCCCACCATGGCCGCGACCGAATCGGAAACCCGGGCGCCGAACCCCGGAACGAGTTCGTGCGGCCTTGGCCGCTTTCGCCGCGCCGCCCGAAGCTCGGCGAGAAGCTTGATTTCGTCGTCGTGAAGCTGGTGCGGGACGGCGGTTATGGCGGTCATGCTGTTGCCCTGTGGTGAAAAATCCGCCCGAACGGCGACACTCATTGGCGGTGGAGCATCGCCGTCGAATCCGTCGGATGATTCCGGATCATCGTCAGCCCAACGCAAACCGCCGTTTCGCTGTCGATTTCCGCGCTGACCGACAGGCCGAATCGCTCGCACGCGCGGCGATAGAACAACTGGCGCGTCCCCGGATCGGAAACCAGCAGGGTTTCGCGCATTGCCGGATGGAACCGCCTGATCTGGCGCACTTCGTGACCGATCAGGATGCCGGAAAGAAAGGACTGCAAACTGTGCGGCGGTTCGGCCGCATGCAGTTCGCGGCTGCGCACCTGCCAGAGGTCGAGCAGAAGATCCCCGCCGCGTTCCGCCAGGTCCAGGCCCTGGTCGAAGGAGGCATAGTGCTGCGCGACATCGTCCATCGGCGGCGCGTTTTCGAACAACGGCGCCAGCGAGCCGTGTTCGCTCAGAACGCCATAGAGGTCGCCCGTCATGACCGTATGAAAATCGACGATTTTTCCGAGCTCGACCTTGATCCATTTGCAATGCGTTCCGGGAATGCACAGCAGGGCGCTGTCCTGGCCGGCGTGGGTCGTCGCGCCAAGCCCCTTGACCTCCTCGCTGCGCATCACGTCATGGCCGCCGTCGCGATGTTCGAGCGCGAGGCCTGACGTGACGGCAATGGAACGGTCGCGCAGGCAGCCCCGCTGTGCCGCCGTCAGATGATACAACCCCGCCGCTATTTCCGCGAAACCGGCGGGTGCCTCGACATATTTCGTCTGCACCCAGCCTTCGCGGCTGCCCACCGCGCCGCACATCAGGACGGGGGCTTCGGGGTACTGCTCCAGCCACGCATGCACGGCCTCGTTCAGGAACACGCTGTAATCATCGTCCCGCGAGGCGGAAGCCGCTTGCATGAAGGATTTCAGAACCCCGTGTCCGGCAACTTCGCGCCGGTCGATCACGCTGCCGTCCCGGACCAGGAAAGCGTGGAAATTGGTGCTGCCCCAGTCGATAAAGATGTCCACGTACGATCTCCGCAAGGTTGGTTCGTTGCATCACCGGCGAGCGGCCCGATCAGCCCCCCGCTACGCCTTGCGTGCAGACATAGAGCGAATACAGCCCATGGCTCGCCGCCATGAACAGCCGGTTGCGGTAGCGCCCGCCGAAACACAGATTGGCGCAGCGCTCGGGCAGGCCGATGTGCCCGATTGGCACGCCGGCCGGGTTGAACACCCGCACCCCGTCCAGTGCGTCGGTTCCGACCCCCCAGCCGCACCACAAATTGCCGTCCACATCGACGCGGAACCCGTCCGGCGTCGCGCCCGGACCGGCATCGATGAACACCCGCTCGCGCGCCAGCCGCCCGCCGCCCGCCACGTCGAAGGCCAGCACCTTCCGGTTCGGCTCGGCGCGCGAGGCGATGATGTAAAGCACGCTCTCGTCGGGCGAGAAGGCCAGCCCGTTCGGCGCCGGAATCCCGTCGGCGACCTTCGCCACCGCCCCGCTCTGCGGATCGATGCGATACACCGCCGGCGCCAGTTCCGAGGTGTCCTGGTGGCCTTCGTACCAATGCAGGATGCCGAACACCGGGTCGGTGAACCAGATGCTGCCGTCCGATTTGCACACCACGTCATTCGGCGAGTTCAGTCGCTTGCCCTCGAACCGGTCGGCCAGCACGGTGATGGAGCCGTCGTATTCGGTGCGGGTGACGCGGCGGGTATCGTGCTCACAGGTCACCAGCCGCCCCTGCCGGTCGCGGGTGTTGCCGTTGGCATTGTTGGACGGTTTGCGGAAGGCGTTGACCGTGCCGGTCTCCTCGTCCCAGCGCAGAATCCGGTTGTTGGGGATGTCGCTCCACAGCAGGCAGCGGTGATCGCCCATCCACACCGGCCCCTCCGACCACCGGCACCCCGTATAGAGCCGCTCCACCGAGGCCGATGCCAGCCGGTAGCGGGCGAAACTCGGATCGAGGTCGCGCACGGCGGCGTCGGGATAGCGCGTGTTGGGTTCCCACATGGGTGTTTTCCTCCCTCTGCAATTCACTGAACGATCGCTTCAGCCGACCTCGACCCAGGCGCCGCTGCGGGCACTGGCGGCGATCGCCTGCAAGGCCAGCACGGTATCGACCGA
>PLTJ01000317.1 GCA_003164455.1 Acetobacteraceae bacterium | reverse complement strand
GGTGATCAGGACGACGTTAGGGATGGCGAGGGGTTGGAATTTCATAGGGGTCAGACCTGTTGGCTGCCGGCGAGCTCGGCGAGCACGCGGCCGAGTTCGGTTTTACCGAGGGCGCGGGCGTGGTGGGCCAGCCGGTCGGCGTCGATCCACCCCATGCGGTAGGCGACCTCCTCGGGGCAGCCGACCAGCATGCCCTGGCGGGACTGGATGGTCTGCACGAAGGTGGCGGCCTGCAGCAGGGAGTCCGGCGTGCCGGCATCGAGCCAGGCAAAGCCGCGGCCGACGCACTCGACGTTCAACGCCGCTTCCTCGAGGTAGAGGCGGTTGAGATCGGTGATCTCCAGCTCGCCACGGGCGGAGGGCCTGACCCGGGCCGCCCAGTCGCTGACCCGCGCGTCATAGAAATACAGGCCGATCACCGCCCAGTTGGACCGTGGCGCGGCCGGTTTCTCGACGATGTCAAGCGCCCGGCCGGAGGCGTCCATGCTGACCACGCCGTAGCGCTCGGGATCGCGCACCTGGTAGGCGAACACGGTGGCCCCGGCCGGCCGGCTGACGGCGCGCTGCAACAGCACCGACAGGTGATCGCCGAAGATCAGGTTGTCGCCCAGCGCCAGCGCGCAGGGCTCGCCGGCGATCCAGTCACGCCCGATGTGGAAGGCCTGGGCCAGCCCCTCGGGACGCGGCTGCTCGGCATAGGTGAAGCGCACGCCGAGGCCGCCACCATCGCCGAGCAGCCGGCGGAACTGCGGCAGGTCCTCGGGCGTGGAGATCACCAGGATGTCGCGGATGCCGGCCAGCATCAGCACCGTCAGGGGGTAGTAGATCATCGGCTTGTCGTAGATCGGCAGCATCTGCTTGGAGGTGGCCAGCGTCATCGGGTGCAGCCGCGTGCCGGAACCGCCGGCCAACAGAATCCCCTTGGTCATGCTCATGCGGCGCTCCCGGAGGCATTGCCCAGGCGCTGGCCGGCGTAGCGGACGGCGCGGATGCGCTCCCACCAGGCGCGGTGGGCGAGGTACCAGTCGATCGTGCGGCCGAGCCCGTGCTCGAAATCGTGGCCGGCCCGCCAGTCAAGCGCCCGCTCGCTGGCCGACGGGTCGATCTCGTAGCGGAAATCGTGCCCGGGCCGGTCGGCAACGAAGGTGATGAGACGGTCGCGCGAGCCGGCCGGGTCGGGCAGGCGGGCGTCGAGCGCGGCGCAGATGCCGCGCACCACCTGCAGGTTCGTGCGCGGCTGGCGGGCGGACAGTGCGTAAGTGGCCCCAGGGGTGCCGCGCTCCAGCACCCGCACCAGCGCCTCGGCATGATCCTCGACAAAGATCCAGTCGCGTATGTTGGCGCCATCCCCATAGACCGGCAGGGGCTTGCCCTGCAGCGCGTTGATCATGACCAGGGGGATCAGCTTCTCCGGGAACTGCCAGGGGCCATAGTTGTTGGCCGTGTTGCTGACCAGGGTGGGCAACCCGTAGGTGTGATGCCAGGCGCGGACCAGGTGGTCGGAGGCCGCTTTGCTGGCGGAATAGGGGCTGCGCGGGTCGTACGGGGTGGTCTCGGTGAACGGCGCATCGCCGGCACCGAGCGCGCCGAACACTTCGTCGGTGGAAACGTGGTGAAAGCGGAACGCCGCCGCGCGCGGCGCCGGCAGGCCGGCCCAGTACTCGCGGGCGACATCGAGCAGCGTGTAAGTGCCGACCACGTTGGTCCTGACAAACGGACCCGGGCCATCGATCGAGCGGTCGACATGCGTCTCGGCGGCCAGATGCATCACCGCATCGGGTTGGCAGTCAGCGAAGATCTGGCGCATCGCGGCGTGGTCGGCGATGTCGGCGCGGATCAGCCGGTGCCGTGGGCTGCGCGCCGCCGCCTCCAGGGCGTCTTCCGACGCCGCGTAGGTCATCTTGTCCACATTGACGACCGTATGGTCGGTTGCTCGCACCATGTGGCGCACGACCGCGGAGCCGATGAATCCGCACCCGCCGGTAAGCAACACCCGCATCCGCAACCCCATTACGTTGTCCGACGAAAGTCTAGCCTGCCAGCGCGGGCGTCGCACGGCAATCCCTGGTTTGCCGGCGCGCAGCATGCTCGCGTAACAATTCATTGCCGTTTAAGCAGCCGTTCGCGGCGGCTTGAAGGCGATACTGCCTCCGTGCGACATGGCGGCGTTCGCCGGCATGGCAAAGAGGGACCGCCAAGCGCCATGGTGCCAGGAATGATCAGCACGACGGAGGCCCGGTTGCGCGAGCTGTTGGCGCCGTCGGTCACTGCTGTGCGTGAGGATGCGCTGGCCGGGGTCGAGATGACGCTGCTGGCCGCCCACGATGAGGAGGCCCGTGCCTTGGGCATCCAGTCCGAGGGCGGGCCGGACGTGACCGTGGTGGTCACCGACCCCGGCCGGCCGCTCGGCCACGTGCACCTGCAGGCGGGCGGGCCGCACAACACGCTGTTCTTCGACAACCGCGGCTGGACGGGGAATTTCCATGCCAACATTCGTCTGGCGGGCGAGGACAGCATCGCCATGTTCAACCGGATCGGCGATGCCTATGTGGCGCTGGCGGACGTGTTTTTGCGCTCCGACCGGCAGTTCCTGTTCTGGGGCGAGGGCGCCTCGGCGGTCGGTTGCAGCCTGGAGATCGAGGGCATCGGGCACGGCATGGTGGTGGGCGACGACGCGCTCATCTCCGGCGGTGTCTGGCTGCGCAACTACGACATGCACGCGATGCACGATCTGCGCACCGGGGCGTGCATCGGCCGTCCGCCGCTGGACACGGTGGTGGAGCGGCATGTCTGGCTGGGCCAGGACGTGTTGCTGCTGAGTTGCGAGCGGATTGGCATGGGCTCGATCATCGGCGCGCGATCGGTGGTGAAAGGCGTGCTGCCGCCGCGTGTGGTCGCCGCCGGCACGCCCGCCCGGGTGCTGCGCGAGGGCGTCAGCTGGGGACGCCACCCATACGGCATGACCACCGCCGAGCGAATCTCCATCGGCTTGCCCGAACTGCCAGAGTCCTGAACCTTACAGCACCATTGCCGTGCATGGACGTCTTGTCTAAGAAGCGGATCGGATCGCAGGGGGGGATACCCGCCAGCGTGCGAGGGAGAACAGGCGTTGCAGACACCGGAATACCTGCCGCATATCGACCTCTTGCTACAGGCCTTGCGAATCAATCGCGAGCGCCTGGGCAGCAAGTCAAAGATAGCGATCGACGCCAAGCTGCTGCGCGCGCTCATCCAGGCCAGCGTGGCGCGGGCACCGTTTTCGGACGAATTCTACCTGCAGACCTATCCCGACATTGCCGAGGCGCATGCCGCGGGTACCATCCCTGATTTGCACCGGCACTACGTCGAGTCCGGGTTTTTCGAGGGCCGGTGCGGCGCACCGCCGCCGGTCGACGAGGCCTTCTACACGACCTATTACAAGGATGTCGGGCAGGCCGTGACACGCGGCGACATCGCCTCGGCCACCGAGCACTATCTGCGCCAGGGGGTGGCCGAGGGCCGCGTCCCGAACCGGCAGATCAAACCCGAGGTGGATTACTGGATGTCGATCCTGCGCGACGATGCGCGTGCGACGTGAGGCGGCCAGGCGGGAACTGGGCCGTATGCCCCCAGCGGTCTGACGAAACATGAGCGCGCCTATGCGAACGCCGACGGATGACCTGCAGCGAACACATCGGTCGCTTTGCTCCGGCTTCGTCAGCGAGGACTTGTTTCGCCGCGCGCTGGGCGGCGGCCGAGCCGACATTTCGTGCGTGGCGGCCTACCTGCGGCTGCCGGTGCCGCAGCGTCCGGCGCTGTCGTGGTATTTCGATCCTGCCTTCTACTTTGCCTGCAATCCCGATATCGCCCAGGCGAGCATCGACCCGCTGCTGCATTTCATCGACACCGGCATCGCCGAACTGCGCTCGCCGCACCCGCTGATCGACCTGCGCTATGTCGTTTCCGAGGATGCCCTGGTGTTCGGCGCGACACCGCATATCGAAGCGCTGATGGACCTGCTGGAATACGATCTGGCGAGCCCGAGCCCGTATTTCGACCCGCAGCACTACCGGGACCAACTTGGCGACGCGGCACCCGCCAACGCATTGCTGCGCCATTTCCTGCAGCACGGCCTGCGTGCCGGGCACACGCCGAATCCCTTCTTCGATCCGGCCTGGTACGCCGAACACAATCCGGACGTGCCGAACGAGCCATACATCGCGCTGCGTCACTTCATCACCCAGGGGGATGCCGAGGGACGCGCCGCAGGGCCGGCCTTCGACGGAGCGCGCTATCGGGCGCGCTATACCGACGTCAGCGATTCGGGCATCGCGCCGTTGCGGCACTATATTGTGCATGGACGGCGCGAAAGCCGTCAGATCGCGACGGAGTACAGGACGCCGGCCGCCGCCCAACCGTCCGCGCCGATTGAGGTCGGGCTGCCGTTGCCGATCGATGCGCAAGAGACCCAAAACGCGTTCGCCGACATGCGGGGGCGGGTGGAGGCCGGGCAGCAGCAGCACAAGGACGCGGTGCTACCGATCCCGCCGGCGCTGGTGACGTGCAACACGCCCGCGAAGGTCATCGCCAGGCTGAAGCTGCCACGCACCCGGGCGCCACGCCTGTCCATCCTGGTGCCGGTGTTCAACGAATTGACGGTGACGGTGGAGTGCCTGCTGTCGATCCAGCGCGCCAAACCGAAAGTCAGCTTCGAAGTGGTGGTGGCAGACGACTGCTCCACCGACCCCGGCATGACGCGGCTCGGCCAGTTGCCGAATCTCGTGTATGTGCGCCAGCCCAGCAATGTCGGTTTCTTGCGAAATTGCAACGAGACCTTTGCCCGTTGCCGCGGCGACTACGTTCTGCTGCTCAACAATGACGCCCAGGTACTGCCCGGCGCGATCGACCGCCTGGTCGCCGCGCTGGACGCCGATCCAGCAGTCGCCGCGGTCGGGCCGAAGATCGTCTATCCGAACGGGCGGTTGCAGGAAGCGGGATGCTTCGTCCGACCGAACGGCGAGAGCGGCATGGTCGGGCTGTTCGCCGACCCCGAGGAGGGCGGCTACTGCTTCGACCGCGACGTGGCGTACTGCTCGGGCGCGGCGCTCATGGTCCGCCGCTCCATGGTGGGCGAGACACTATTCGATGAGGCATATCGCCCGGCCTATTGCGAGGACGCCGATCTGTGCCTGCGCTTCATCGCCGCCGGGCACCGGGTGCGTTATGTCAGTGGCGCGGTGGTGGTGCATCACCTGAGTGTCTCGACCAACCGCAACTCGATTACCCGCAAGCTGCGCGCCATCAGCCGCAACCAGCAGTTCCTGTGCGAGCGCTGGGGCGACCTGCTGTGCCGCATGGACGCGGTGCGCGTGCTGGCCTTCTACCTGCCGCAGTTCCATCCGACGCCGGAGAATGACCTTTGGTGGGGAGCTGGGTTCACCGAGTGGACCAACGTGGTGAAGGCACGGCCCAGCTACCGCGGTCACAACCAGCCGCATCTACCCACCGATCTTGGCTTCTACGACCTGCGCACACCGGAGACGCTGCACCGCCAGGCGGTCCTCGCACGTCGCTACGGCATCGAAGGATTCTGTGTCTACTACTACAATTTCGGCAGCCAGCGCGTGTTGTCGCAGCCGCTCGAAACGGTGCTCGCCAACCCCGACATCCCGTTCCGCTGGTGTCTGTGCTGGGCGAACGAGAACTGGACCAAGCACTGGGACGGCGGCGAGCGCGAGATCCTGCTGGCGCAGAGCTACGACGTCCAGACGCTGGCCGCGATTATCGGCGACGCGGTGCGCCACGCCGCCGACCCCCGCTACATCCGGGTGAACGACCGGCCGCTGTTCCTGGTGTATCGCCCGTTGCTGCTGCCCGACGCGCCGGGATTTGCCGCGCAGTGCCGCGCGGCCTTCGTGGCGGCGGGATTTGCCGGCGTGCACCTGGTTTATGTCGAGAGCATGGAGGCGGTCGATCACAAGGTCAGCCCGGCCGACCTGGGTTTCGACGCCTGCGTCGAATTTCCACCGCATGGGCGCGCCGTGCCGGCCACCAGCGCCGCGGAAATCATCAAGGCGGACTGGAGCGGCTACCGCTATGACTATCCCGAAACGGTAATGGCGTTCGTGGAGCGCGACAGCGTGCCGTACAGACGCTATCCGGCGGTCTTCCCGAGTTGGGACAACACGCCGCGCCAACCGCTGAACGGCACCAGTTTCGACGGCGTCAGCCCGGAGGCCTTCCGGGTTTATGTCGAGGAGAAAATCGAGGAAGTCAGACGGTTTCTGATGGGCGATGAGCGGCTGCTGTTCGTCAACGCCTGGAACGAATGGGCCGAGGGGACGCACCTGGAACCGGACGCGTACCATGGCCACCGCTGGTTGGAGGCGCTGCGCGACGCGATCGCGGCGAAAGCCTGGACATGAGCGGGGTGCTGGATGGCGCGCAGACCGCGGGTAACGCGGACGAACGGGCTGCCCTGACCGCGCCGATGGCGCTCGACGAGATCCCGCTCACCATCATCGGTCATCCCTATGCGCCGATCGGCATGGGCGAACAGTTGCGCAGTCACGTGCAGGCCTGCACCGCGCTCAGGCTGCACCACCGCGTGTTCGACATCTTCCGCTACGCCCAACGCACCGACCCGGTGCATTTCCAGGTGATCGGCGAACTTGAGCGCCGCGACCTGCCCGGCGGCATCCGCATGTTCCATATCAACGGCGACGAAGCGGGGCCGGTGATCCGGGAGTTCGAGGCACGCGGCGGCGACTTCGAGGCGGGCTACAACATCATCGTGCCGGCCTGGGAACTGCCGGAGTACCCGGCCGCCTGGGCCGAGCACCTGCACCGCTTCGACGAGGTGTGGGCGCTGTCGCGATTCACCCAGGCGAGTCTGACCAGGGCGGGGGTGGCGAGCCACCTGATCGGCCAGGCAGTGGAGCTGGAGGCGGGAGCGAACCTGCCGCGGCGCTATTTCGGCATCCGTGAATCGGCGTTCGTGCTGCTGTACTTCTTCGACCTGTCGTCGTATTCCAGCCGCAAGAACCCCGACGCGGTGCTGGCGCTGNNTGGACCGTATCCGCCGCGACGACCCGTACCGCGACGTGCAGCTTGTGCTGAAGGTGAAGAACGTGGAGCGCGGCGCCGAGGAATGGGCGGCGAGCATGGCCGACGACCCGCAGGTGAAGGTGATCGCGACGCCGCTGGACACGCTCGGCGTGCGCAGCCTGATCTCGGCCTGCGACTGTTTCGTCTCGCTGCACCGGGCGGAGGGTTTCGGGCGCGGGCTGGGCGAAGCGATGGCTCTTGGCCGGCTGGCCCTGGGCACGGACTGGTCGGGCAATGTCGACTTCATGACCGACCGCAATTCGTTGCTTGTACGCTACGGCTTGGTGCCGTTGCAGCCCGACGAGTACCCGTATTGGCAGGGCCAGTCCTGGGCTGACCCCGACGTGGACCATGCCTGGTCGCTGTTGCGCCCC
>PLTJ01000249.1:12292-12595 GCA_003164455.1 Acetobacteraceae bacterium | reverse complement strand
CTTCCTTTCGCTGGGCGTTGACACGATGGTCTGTCAACGCCCCGCTCTCTGCCCGGCCGGTGGCCGGAGAGGCGCCCGGTTACCCGGGCATGATGGAGTAGAAGCAGACGGTGTTGCCGTTGCAGTCCAGGGCAGTGCCGTGCACATCGTATTTTTCCGAAGGCAAGGCGAGGGTCCCCAGTTTGGCAGCGACATCGCGCAAGATGCGAGCCAGTTCGATGGTGGCGGACCCGTCCTGGTCATCAAAAGCAGCGTTGTCCATATACACGCGCATTTCAAATTTCATGGGTGTGCCTTTCGCCG
>PLTJ01000249.1:0-12270 GCA_003164455.1 Acetobacteraceae bacterium | reverse complement strand
GCGCTACGGTAGGCGCTGCCGTACAGCAGCGTGACGCCGTCCGCGTCGAGCAGGTGCTTGACCAGGTGGGTGACCAGCTGCTCGCGAAATTCGGCATTGACGTTCACCAACCGCTTGAGGCGGGTGAGAACGTCGACGTCCGACTTCGCGTGCAGCCGCACCTTCACCTGAGGGACCTGCTCGGCCTGCACGGCGACAATCACCTCGTAGGCCGATAGCGGGATGTTCTCGACTGAGGTCACCTTGTGTTCCGNNTGGCCCTCGTCGCCGGCCTCTTGCGGCTTGACGATGGCCTGCCCGCCGGCGAGGCCAACCAGGGTTGGTTTGGCATGCTGGCGGGCGAACAGGATCATGGAGACGGCTTCGTTGTCGACGGCGAGCCTGGCGAGGGCGTGGTGTTCGACGCTCTGGGGGGCCTGGGCTTGCCGCAGGACGGTCATCATGGTCATGCCTGGTGCTCCAGGTTGAGGAGCAGGGGCAACGCGCGGCGGGGGGACATCCCGGTGATCTCGATTTCCTCGACGCCTTGGTAGTTGCCGATTTCGAGATTCCCGAGCACCGACTCGACGTCATCGCTCTTCAGCACGATGCCGAAGTCCGGCGGGGGCGCCTGGCGGCCGTGGACGTAATCCAGGGCCAGGTTGCGAGCCTCCGCTGGGGACGATGCCCGGACGTGAACCCGGGCGGGCACGCTGAAGGTGATCGTGGCATCGGACACGAAGTCGGTCAGTGCCGGGATCTGATTGCGCGCTGAGCCGCAGCCGGGCCGGGTAACCAGGGCCTGACCGCTTTTCAACTCGACCATGAGAGAGCCCTGGGCGGACAGCTTCCAGAGCACGGCGCCGTAGGACGCTTCATCGGCCAACATCCTGAAAAAGTTCTGGATGCTGGTTTCGATGATCTCGCCGGACGACAAGCGAATGGTGACATATTTTGACATAGGGGTTCCTTGTCTGACCGGCGGGATTGCCGGTGATCCGTGAGGATTTCGGAACCACTTCAATGCACAACGCGCTGTAGTGCGGCGCGTTGTTACCATATTAATATGGTAATCAGCTCGCGGCCGATCAAGGTGACGGGCGATTAGATTGGGAGTTGGGGCTGATCGTGCCGCGGCCGTGCGTTATGCATCCGACCGGATGGTCAGACTCTCGGCAAGCCTGGCACGCCGACAAGTATGTCCACTTGACATGTTGCTCCGGCTGCTGAACGATGCCATACAGGTACAGCTGAATCTAAGCCGGACGCAGCAAGTCATGGAACCCGTCCTAGCCCTTGCGGCTATTATGTCGGCTGGTGATGCTGGGATACACCCCTTCCCATGGCAGCTTCGTCTTCTAGACGAGATGATGCGCGGCACGATTCCACAGCATCTCGATATACCGACAGGACTTGGGAAAACATCGATCCTGCCAATTTGGATTGTTGCCCGGTCTGTCAATTACAATCTGCCGAACCGCCTGATTTACGTTGTCGACCGCCGTGCCATAGTAGACCAAGCGACACAGGAAGCTGAACGTCTCGCCAACCTTCTGGTGCCGGGCGTGACCGGGATACTTGCCGCGGTTCGCTCTAGGCTCGGGTTGGGTGAGCGGGCACCACTGCCTGTTTCGACTCTGCGCGGACAGCACGCTGACAACAGGGCATGGCTCGCCGATCCGAGCCTGCCAGCGATCATCGTCGGTACGATGGACATGATCGGGTCGCGTCTGCTGTTTGAGGGTTACGGCGTGTCCCGCCGGATGAGGCCCTATCACGCTGCGCTGCTTGGGCATGATGCGCTCCTCGTGCTGGACGAGGCCCATCTGGTACCGCCGTTCGAGGCGTTGGTGCGGCAGGTCGTCTCCGGTGCCGCAACGTACGGACCCAAGGACACGACTCTGCCCCGCGCTCCATTGCAGGCGCTCTCCTTGTCCGCAACGGGGCGGGGCGCTGTTGCGGCACCATTCCAGCTCGACGGGGCCGACCTGGCGCATCCGGTAGTTGCGCAGCGGCTACACGCACGTAAGGAACTCCGGATTCTTCATGATTCTGTCACCCGGAATTCCCTCGCCGCCGAACTGGCAAAGCTTGCCTGGCTGCGGTTCCAGGACAGCCGCAGGTCTGGCCGCATCATCGTTTTCTGCAACAGCCGTGCGGTCGCGGGTGCAACGCGGGTAGAGATCGAAAAGCTGGCGTCCAAAGTACCGCACACGGTCGAGTTGCTGGTTGGTGAGCGACGAGCCCATGAACGCCAGCGCGTGGAGGCGTGGCTCAAGCTGCATGGCTTCGTGGCAGACTCTGATCATGCGGAAGCTATCGGCCCGGCCTTTCTGATCGCGACTGCAGCCGGGGAGGTCGGTGTCGATCTCGATGCCGACCATATGGTGTGCGATCTCGTCGCCTGGGAGAGGATGGTGCAGCGGCTTGGTCGAACCAACCGCCGCGGAAAAGGTGCGGCAATCGTCGATGTGCTGCTGGTCGCAATCGACAAGCCTGATGCACCCACGGAATACGAACGCCGTGTCGCAGCCTGCGCAGAGGTTTTGCGTTGCCTGCCGGCTCTGCCTGAGGGTGGACTCGACGGTAGTCCTGGTGCCCTCTCGGCGCTGGCAGCCCAAGCGCGGGCCGATACCGAATTGGCGTCACTGCTCCTACGGGCAACGACTCCGGCCCCGCTACGGCCCGTGCTGACCCGGGCCCTGGTGGACGCGTGGTCGCTCACGTCGCTGCACCAGCACCCTGGCCGGCCGGAAATTGGACCTTGGCTGCGAGGCTGGGAGGAACAGGAGCCGCAGACCCAGGTGATCTGGCGGCACTTCCTGCCCTGGCGTACGGAGGATGCGACGCCACGTGCGACGGAGGTGGGGGTCTTTTTCGACGCCGCCGAACCGCAGCAAATTGAGACGCTGGAAGCTCCAGTCTGGGCCGTGCTGGACACATTACGCAAGCGCGCGAACGCCATTGTTACCGACAGTCCAGGGGAGAAACGCCTTCCCGCTGTGATCATTCTTTCCTCGGCCGGCGAGCTGGAGGGCAGCCTGACCCTAGAGCAGCTCGTGCGGTTTAGGCCTGACGATGGTCCCCGACGCATGGCGGACCGGACCTTGTTGGTGGCCGCACGGCTCGGTGGACTATCTGAAGACGGGCTGCTGGATGCCGGTTGCAAGGACGCGCCGGCGACGCTGGACGGTGAAGCCGGGCTAGCTGCAGATCGCCTGCTCATCCTCCGCCACCAGATCGGTGAGCCCCCTCCCGTCGTCGCCGCGGGTGGATGGACGCGCGCCCATGGATGGACGAGCCGCCACACCGCCGAAGGCGAACCGGCGGAGGAAGTGGTTGTCTACGTCGCTGATGCGGGGAGCGTGGAACCGGCGCTTGCGCGTCACCTGCAGCGCCTGGATGACCACACTGCGGCGGCCGAACGTCATGCCCGTACCATCGCCGCACGTCTCGGGTTGCCGGAGGGGCTGACGGAGATGCTCGCCGCCGCCACGAGGCAGCACGACAACGGCAAGAGACGGGAGCACTGGCAGTCAGCCTTCGGGGCACCAACCGATGGGCGACCTTACGCGAAAACGACGGCGCGATGGGTGAATCAGGCTCTGCTCGGCGGCTACCGGCACGAATTCGGCTCCCTGGCCGATGCGGAGGTGGACACCGGCTTGCAGGCATTGCCGGCCGATCTGCGGGAGCTCGCCCTACACCTGATCACCGCGCACCACGGCCTTGGCCGGCCACTGATCACGGCTCTTGATCCGGAAGCGCCACCTTCCGTTCTCCGTGCCAGGGCAGGGGAGGTGGCGTTGCGCTTTGCGGCGCTGCAGCGGCAGTGGGGGCCGTGGGGTCTGGCGTGGTGGGAGGCGCTGCTCCGGGCCGTGGATGCCTGGGCTTCCCGTGAGAACGACGGGGAGCAGCTGTAATGGCCCAGGCGCGCATCCCCGTCGATCTGCTGAACCCTGGTCAGGTCTTCGCCTGCCTCGGGCTTCTTGAGGCAGCGGAAGTGATGTGCGGAGAGGCAGAGGGCGGCTTTGACTGGAGCAATCCGGCGGCCGTACGGTTCATCCTGCGCGCAGCGGGAGACAGCAACCCTGTTGAGGCCGTCCTGGAATTTCTGGCGCGAGCTTCCGTCTACTCCTTGGCCCCGCCCAGCTCCCAACAGACTACCGTGCGCTGGTCGGTGCCGACGCGCCAGGCGCCAGCTGAGGTGTTTCCGTTCCCGGAACCGGATTCGCCTGCGACCCTCCCCGCGGTGCTGGAGGATGTCGCCGGCCGGCGGCTTGAGATCGAGCATTGGGGCGATGGGACACATCGGGATGCCCTAAAGTTCTGGGCGGGTGCAGGCGGCTATCCAGGAGCGGCTTTGGCAAGGGACGCATTGGATCTTATCCGACCAAACGCACTTTCCGCCGTTGACGATCCCTTCGCGCTGTCTGCTCCGCAGAGCAGCAGCTTCCGCTTGGACTGGCGCCGCGACTACATCCCCGTGGAACTCGGTTTCTCCCTGAACGAGCACACCAGCACCATGACCATGATGGGGTTTCCGCTGGTAGAACTGCTCGCCGTTGTCGGTCTGCAAAATGCTCGCCCGCTGCGCCTGGATCGCCTCAACTATCGCTATGGTGTTCTCGGCACTTGTGTGCCGCCGCTGTTGTTCCGGTCGGCACTCGGCTGCGCGCCGCTGGCGCTTCCGTCACGCAGCTTCCGGATGCACCTCGGCTGGCCAGGCCAGGAAGGCCAAGCACGCTGCATCACCGATGTCATCGAGGATTCAATGCCATGACCAAGCCGCCCGCCCTGACCGACGAGTTCCTGTCCGCCTTGATCGATCAACCCACAGGGTCCGTTGCACTGCACCTAAAGCAGAAACTACTGCCGGTTGAAGGAGAAGGCGGCGTCATCTTTCCGCCGACCTATGCGGATGTCGGCTACAACATCGACACGCTGTCGGATGGCACCCGGGTGGCGACCATCGATTCGGTCGGCTCGCAAGCCAACCGCATGGAGCCGATCTTCAAGCGCAAGCCCTATGCGGAGTTGGTGCCACAGATTGAGATTACGTTCGGCAACGGGCCAAGCGTTTCATTGCTCGATGTGGGTCACCGCCTGGGCGATGCCAGTGTGCGCAACTCCGCGCTGGGCGCCGAAGCGAAGGCTGCGTTCGACGCATTCCTTGCCAGTGGAGATGCGACAGCGATCGCCAAGCTGGCTCCGACTTCCTTGGTCTTCGGTGCCTGGGATTCGCGCGGCGACAACGCCAAGCTGCCGCGCATCGTTCAATCGGTAATCCGTGCTTGGGATGTCGAGCCTCTGACGCGGTCGGCTGTTTATGTTCCCCCGGTGAATTACGCGGCACTTGAGATCTTCAGCGAGGACGACAAGGCGAAAGCTGAGGGCAACACCAAGAGCCCGCTGGCGCAGCGCGGCTTTGTTCATGTTCCGGCTGGAGAGGCCCCGGGCGGCGTAATCGCCCGCGGTGGCATCTATCGCGACGTCACCGTGAACCTCATCGCATTGCGGCGGCTCAACGAAGGGCGACCCAATGGCGTGGCGCTCAGGAACTATGTGCTCGGACTGGCGCTGGTTGCCGCGCTGGAGCCCACCGAGGCCTTCCTACGGCAAGGTTGCCTGCTCGTGCCTGACATCGACGCCCCGGCTGTATGGTCCTTGGTAGCGCGCAATGGCGAACGTAGCTCGCTCGCGATCACGGAGGAGGGTGTTCTCGCGTTTGCGAAGAAGGCAGCGAAGACGTTCGGCGTAGCGGCGTCTCGCAAAGTCGCCTTTGATGTGCAGGCTGCGAAGCAGGATCTGGCCGATACCAAGCTGAAGGGCGAAGGCCAGCCAAAACCGAAGAAGGCGAAGTAGGCGCGATCCATGTCCAGCGCCCTGCTCATAAGTGTGCGGTTCCACGACGGGCGTTTCCATGGGGCCCCCGAGTGGCCCCCCTCGCCCGCCCGCTTGTTCCAGGCGTTGGTGGCCGGCGCCGTGCGGGGCAGTTCGCTGCCCCCCGGCAGCGGCGCCGCGCTGCGGTGGCTTGAAAGCCTACCCGCGCCGATAATCGCCGTGCCGACCGCGCTGGTGGCGCGGAGCCTGACGACCTACGTTCCTAACAATGATCTCGACGCCGTCGGCGGCCACCCCAGCCGCGCCGCCAAAATCCGCGTTGGCAAGACCATCAGGCCCAGGCTGTTCGACGCGGCGATCCCATTCCTGTACTCCTGGACCTTCTCGGCGGAGGCCGAGGCGCTCGGTCACACCGCGAGCTTGTCCGTCATCGCGGACCGGCTCTTCCAATTTGGCCGCGGCATCGACATGGCCTGGGCCGCAATCGAGGTGCTCGATACGTCCGCGGCAGCCCAACGTCTGGCCGATCATCCAGGCCCGATCCACCGGCCGTCCGAAGTGGGAGCCGCCGGGCATCCACTGCCCTGCCCACAACCGGGCTCACTCGGAAGTTTGATCGACCGATACGCCGCACAGTCGAAGCGCTTCGCAGCGGGTGCCAAGCACGGCGCGACAGTGTTCGTGCAGCCGCCAAAACCGCGCTTCCGCATGGTTGGTTATGACTGTCCGCCCGTTCGCTTTCTGTTCGATCTGCGCAAGGAAAATGCGTTTGCCCCCTGGCCACTGCGGCGTGTGACCGCCCTTGTCGAGCGGCTGCGTGATCAAGCGGCGGCGCGGTTGCAGGCAGCCCTACCCCTGCGTGCTAGTGAGATCGAGCGGCTGTTGGTGGGGCGTGGAGCTGGGCCGGCTGACATCGTGCGGCGCCCTCGCATTCTGCCGCTGCCCTCGATCGGGTTTGTCCACGCCGACCAAGCCATCCGCCGTGTGTTGGTTGAGGTGCCGCCGGACTGTCCGATTTCTGCCGGTGATCTCCGTTGGGCGTTCGCCGGCCTGGCACCGGACGTAGATGCCGGCACTGGCGAGGTTCTATCCGAGACCCGGTTGGTTCCGGCGGAGGAGGACGGGATGCTGCGGCACTTCGGCTTCGCGCCGGCGACGCCCGCACGGTGCTGGCGCACTGTCACACCCATCGTTGTGCCGCACACCCAACGGTTCTCAGCGCGACACGACGGCGGTGCCATGGTACTGCGCGAACAGGCCACAATCGACGCCGTGCGGCAGGCATTGCAGCATATCGGCGCGCTCACCGAAGCCCTCGCCATCCGTGTGCAGCGTGAGCCTTTCACACGCACCGGGCAGCGGGCCGACTCTTTCGCCGAGGGTACCCGCTTCGTTCCCGCGCGATTGCATCACGTCGAAGTGCGGTTCGCTGAGCCCCGAAACGGGCCGCTGGTGCTGGGCGACGGGAGGTGGCTCGGCCTCGGCGTGATGGCGCCGGTGGACGAACTGGCAGGTGTGATCGCCCTCCGGGTCGTGTCGGGATTGGCACCGGATGCCATGCCGGCCGACATCGTTGTCGCGCTTCGTCGGGCGGTGATGGCGCGGGTGCAGGCAGAGATCGGCGCCGCCAGCCTACCGCCATTCTTCACTGGCCATGCCGCCGACGGCACGTCGCTTCATGACGGCGGTCATGCCCATCTTGCCTGTGTCTTCGATCCGGAGGGGCAACGCCTGCTGATCGTCGCGCCGCACCGGGTGGATGGACGCGAGGCAACGCGGGAGGAAGTGCGCCATCTGGCCACCCTCGATAGGGCGCTTGTTGGGTTCCGTGACCTGCGTGCGGGCAGTGCCGGACGACTGCTGCTCGCCCCAGCGGAAGCCTTGCAGGGCACGGACCCGTTGCTGGCAGTGGCGTGCAACTGGGTCAGCGTGACGCCCTTTGTTCCGACCCGCTATGCGAAGCGGCAGGCACCAGAGTGCGTGATCGAAGACGACGTCCTCCGCGAGTGCCGCCGGCGCGACTGGCCCGAACCCACGGTGCGGAAGATCTCGGCACGCGAGGGGAAGCAAGGCGGTCTCAATGCCACCATGCACCTTGCGTTCGCCGTGGCCCGCGCCGGGCCCATTCTACTCGGTCGCACTGCTCATCGGGGCGGGGGCCTGTTCCGCGCGTTCCATTGACCGACTCCGCGCTGCCTCAGCCTGAACTGAGCCTCGCCTTTCCGCAGGTCGCCGGAGCCGAACAGCCGCTGTTACCGGCGCGGATGCTGAACGAGTTTGTCTACTGTCCGCGCCTTGCTTATCTCGAATGGGTGCAGGGTGAATGGGCGGACAACGCCGACACAACCGAGGGCCGTTTTGCCCATCGCGTCGCTGACCGGCCTGCCGGCGCGCTGCCTGCCGCTGACGACGCTGACCCCGAGACGTGCATCCATGCCCGTTCCGTCACGCTCGCCTCCGACGAACTTGGGTTGATCGCCAAGCTCGACTTAGTGGAAGGCGAGGGCACCTCGGTCTGCCCGGTAGACTACAAGCACGGACATCGTCCGCACGTGGAGCAATCCGCCTACCTGCCGGAGCGCGTGCAAGTTGGCGTGCAGGTGCTGCTGTTGCGGGCCCACGGCTACACCTGCGACGAGGGCATGATCTATTTCGTCGAGAGTCGAGAGCGGGTACCGGTCGTGTTCGACGACGAACTGCGGGCGGCCGTCGGCTCCGCCGTCAACGGGCTGCGGCTGATGGCTGCGTCTGGGCACATCCCCCCGCCACTGGAGGACAGCCCGAAATGTGTCCGCTGCTCGCTGGTCGGTATTTGCCTGCCTGACGAAGTTGCGTGGCTCCGCAATGGACGTATCGAACCACGGCCGCTCACGGTCGCGCGGGCTGAGGCGCTGCCGGTGGTGGTGCAAGAGAACGGAGCGCGCATAGGCAAGAACGGCGAGACGCTGCAGATAACGCTCGAAGGCGTGAAACTCGCGAGCGCCAGGCTGGCCGAGGTGTCGCAGGTAGCGGTCTATGGCAATGCCAGCCTAACCACGCCTGCCCTGCACGAGTTGATGCGCCGCGAAATCCCGGTCAGCTGGCACAGCTATGGCGGTTGGTTCCTCGGCCACACCATCGGCCTCGGTCACCGCAACGCCGAGTTACGCGCCCACCAGTGGCGCAACAGCTTCGATCCGACCTTCTGTCTGCGCTTTGCCCGCGGTGTCGTGTGCGCGAAGATCCGCAACAGCCGCACGCTGCTGCGGCGCAACTGGCGTGGCGCGGAGCCGGCCGACGAGGTGCTGGCGCAGCTCGACCGCGACCGGCAGGATGCCGAGACGGCGCGCGACCTGGCTGTTCTGCTCGGCATCGAGGGGATGGCGGCGCGCCGCTACTTCGCCGCCTTTGCGCACTGCCTGGCAGAGGGTGCCGTTGGTGCGAGACGGTTTCACTGGCAGGGACGGAGCCGACGGCCGCCAACCGATCCGGTCAATGCGCTGCTTTCGTTCACTTACGCGATGCTGGTGCGGTCGTGGACGGTGCAGCTTTCCGCGGTCGGACTGGATGCGTATCGCGGCTTCTATCACCAGCCGCGATACGGTCGACCTGCCCTGGCGCTCGACATGATGGAACCATTCCGGCCGCTCGTCGCTGATTCCGCCGTGTTGCTAGCGATCAACAACGGGGAGGTCAGCCCGGGCGACTTCATCGAACGTGGCGGCGCAGTCGCGCTGTCCCCGGCTGGGCGACGGGCGATCATCGCCACCTTCGAGCGGCGACTCGATCAGGAGATCACGCATCCGATTTTCGGCTACCGCGTCGCCTACCGCCGCCTGTTCGAAGTGCAGGCGCGTCTGCTGGGCCGGTATCTTGCCGGAGAAATCTCCGACTTTCCCCACATTACACCTCGGTAGCCGCTGATGGGCCCGCCTGATCACCTCTACATCGTCACCTATGATGTCCGCGACCCGAAGCGCTGGCGTCGGGTGTTTAAGGTGATGCAAGGGCACGGGCAGTGGTTGCAACTTTCAGTCTTCCAGTGTCGTCTGTCACGACGCGGGGCAGCCGAACTGACAGAGGCGGTGTCGGCCGAGATCAAGCACGACGAGGACCATGTCCTCATTCTTGATCTCGGCCCGGCTGACGACGTGAAACCCCGGGTGTCCAGCATCGGCAAGGCGTTTGCGGCGGTGACACGGCAGCCGGTGATCGTATGATCCCGCCATGGGAGGCATACTGTTGCCGATGCCTACCGCGAGCACTCCAGTGACGCTGAAAATCCCGGGAGTGGTCGCGGGTGCTCTTTCTCATTGTGAATCAGAGCGCTAACTGCACAGCCGGAAGCGCCCGTAGATCGGAAGCGCTGCAGCCACTGGCCGGCGCGACGGAGTGCTCGCAAAGCGACTTGCAGCGCATTGGGAGTCAAGGCAGATTCCGGTCCACGGACTTCCCCGGCAGCAATGCCGGGGCCTCATTGAAGCATGTTGTAGACCCCACTGGAAGAACCTATGTCAAGGGCGACTTCCCCGGCAGCAATGCCGGGGCCTCATTGAAGCAAACTCGTCCGTTTCGGGAACGTCGCAGGTTGCGGCGACTTCCCCGGCAGCAATGCCGGGGCCTCATTGAAGCTGCACCGTGCCGCCGGTCTGCTTGATGCCGGCCTGGCTGGACTTCCCCGGCAGCAATGCCGGGGCCTCATTGAAGCCAGAACCTCGAAGGTCCAGCCAAGTTCGCCCGCGACAAGACTTCCCCGGCAGCAATGCCGGGGCCTCATTGAAGCTCGTTGTCACCCCAAATCGGATCATCGGCCACGAACATGGACTTCCCCGGCAGCAATGCCGGGGCCTCATTGAAGCTTGGCGACCAGATCGTCTACTTTGCGCAGACCGTGGGGACTTCCCCGGCAGCAATGCCGGGGCCTCATTGAAGCATCGCGTCCTCCACCACGCCGTCGGCGGTCGGCGTCGACTTCCCCGGCAGCAATGCCGGGGCCTCATTGAAGCACATCCCTCGCTGCCCTGGCCTCGTCGCTTGGCTTCGGGACTTCCCCGGCAGCAATGCCGGGGCCTCATTGAAGCGCCGAGGGCAGCAACACCTATCTGGCGGCCATCACGACTTCCCCGGCAGCAATGCCGGGGCCTCATTGAAGCGTGGAGGTCTGGAAGGGCATGGTTGGCTCCTATGCGACTTCCCCGGCAGCAATGCCGGGGCCTCATTGAAGCAGCGAGGTCGCCGCCCCGGCCGCCGCGGGATGGACGAGACTTCCCCGGCAGCAATGCCGGGGCCTCATTGAAGCTGGAACACGTAGGGGTTATCCAGCGCCACCATCGGCACGACTTCCCCGGCAGCAATGCCGGGGCCTCATTGAAGCGGTCGAAAGGTTGCAGGTGGCATCGCTCATCTGATCACGACTTCCCCGGCAGCAATGCCGGGGCCTCATTGAAGCGATGGTGGCGCGATAGATTCGGTTGTCAGTCATGTCGACTTCCCCGGCAGCAATGCCGGGGCCTCATTGAAGCCTGCTCTTCGATGGTCGGCGCCACCAGCAGGATCGGCGACTTCCCCGGCAGCAATGCCGGGGCCTCATTGAAGCATGCCGTCGAAGCCGAGTTGCACCAGCACGGCGCGGATGACTTCCCCGGCAGCAATGCCGGGGCCTCATTGAAGCTAGGAACCAAAGCTCGATGCGTTCCCCGCCGAGCCGGCGACTTCCCCGGCAGCAATGCCGGGGCCTCATTGAAGCGCCGGCCGCAGGAAAATGCTCCCGTCGGCACACAGCGACTTCCCCGGCAGCAATGCCGGGGCCTCATTGAAGCACGAATTGAGCGTCGTTCTGCAACCCGCCGATCTGGACTTCCCCGGCAGCAATGCCGGGGCCTCATTGAAGCAGTCAGGACGAAAGCGCCGCCTTTGTCGCGGCCCTCGACTTCCCCGGCAGCAATGCCGGGGCCTCATTGAAGCGCGAACCCGTCCCACCCGATGCACAAGCCGGCGACCGACTTCCCCGGCAGCAATGCCGGGGCCTCATTGAAGCTTCATATGAGCCTCCACACCCGGACACCACGAACGCCGACTTCCCCGGCAGCAATGCCGGGGCCTCATTGAAGCTCAGACGAAATGCCAGATCGCCCATGTGGCGGCGATGGACTTCCCCGGCAGCAATGCCGGGGCCTCATTGAAGCCGTGAGAAAGAGGCGCATGACTTTTTTCGTGCCGCTGGACTTCCCCGGCAGCAATGCCGGGGCCTCATTGAAGCCACAGGATCAGGCCGTCGGTGACGGTTGCCCCATCCGTGACTTCCCCGGCAGCAATGCCGGGGCCTCATTGAAGCAAGTCGAACCCCATCTGTGGCCATGCCTGGATGCCATGACTTCCCCGGCAGCAATGCCGGGGCCTCATTGAAGCGTCACGCCGGGCGTGGTCTGGTCGATGCCGACTTTGCCGTGCCCGGCGACAATTATCCTG
>PLTJ01000098.1 GCA_003164455.1 Acetobacteraceae bacterium | reverse complement strand
GGAGATCTGACATGCCACGGCCCCGTCTCGCAGTGGTAAAGCTGGCCTCCTGTGACGGTTGCCAGCTCTCGTTGCTGGATTGCGAGGACGAGCTGATCGCGGTTGCCGGCGCGGTCGAGATCGTCAATTTCCCCGAGGCCTCGCGCGCGATGCAGCCCGGGCCGTATGACGTCACGCTGGTGGAGGGCAGTATCACCACCGCGCACGACGCCGAGCGTATCCGCGAGATCCGCGCGGATTCGGGTTTGCTGGTCACCATCGGTGCCTGCGCCACCGCCGGTGGCATCCAGGCGTTGCGCAACTTCGGCGACGTGGACGAGTTCGTGCGGGCCGTCTATGCGCGGCCGGACTACATCAGCACGCTTGCCACCTCCACCCCGATCAGCGACCACGTGAAGGTGGATTTCGAGCTGCGGGGCTGCCCGATCTCCAAGCGTCAGTTGCTGGAACTGGTCTCGGCGCTGCTGGCTGGGCGCCGCCCGGTGCTGCCGGCGCACAGCGTCTGTGTCGCCTGCAAGCTGGCGGGCCGGGTCTGCGTCATGGTGGCGCACGGCACGCCCTGCCTGGGTCCGGTCACCCATACCGGGTGCAACGCGCTCTGCCCGAGCTTCCATCGCGGCTGTTACGGTTGTTTCGGCCCGGCCGAGACCACCAACACCGCGGCCCTCGCCGCGCAGTGGCAGGTGCTCGGCGCCACCCGCCGCGATGTCCACCGCGCTTTCCGCACCTTCAACGCGGCCGCCGAGCCGTTCTGCCGGGAGGCCGACGCCCATGGCTGACACACGGCGCATCCGGGTTGAAATGCTCGCCCGCGTCGAGGGCGAGGGCGCGCTGGAGATCGACATCGAAGACGGCGCCGTGGAATCCGTGCGGCTGTCCATTTTCGAGCCCCCGCGCCTGTTCGAGGCATTCATGCGCGGCCGTGCCGCCGGCGAGGCGCCCGATATGGCCGCGCGCATCTGCGGCATCTGCCCGGTCGCCTACCAGATGAGCGCGGTGCACGCCATCGAGGCTGCCTTCGGCATGAACCCCGGCCCGGAGATCCGCGCGCTCCGTCGCCTGCTCTATTGCGGCGAATACATCGAGAGCCACGCGCTGCACATGGTCATGCTGCATGCGCCCGACTTCCTGGGTTACGAGGACGGCATCGCCATGGCCGCCGACCATGGCGACCTGGTGGTGCGCGCGCTGGCCGCGAAGAAGGCCGGCAACACGCTGATGACCGTGGTCGGCGGGCGGGAGATCCACCCCATCAATGTGCGGCTCGGCGGGTTCTATCGGCTGCCCACAAGGGCCGAACTCACCGCCCTGCAGCCCGCCCTGGCCCAGGCCCGCGACGACTCGGTCGCCATTCTGCGCTGGGCCGCCGGCTTCACTTTCCCCGACGTCGAGCGCGACTGGGAAATGGTGGCGCTGCGCCATCCCACCGAATATCCGCTGATCGAGGGCCGCATCGCCTCCACCTCGGGGATCGACATCGCGGCGGACGAATTCGAGACGGTTTTCGAGGAACGCCACGTCGCCCATTCCAATGCGTTGCAGGGGCTGGTGCGCGCGCGCGGTGCCTACCTGACCGGTCCATTGGCCCGCTATGCGCTGAATTACGATCGCCTGCCCCCGCATATCCAGGCGCTGGCGCGCGAGGCCGGGCTGGGCCCGATCTGCCGCAACCCCTATCGCAGCATCCTGGTACGCGCGGTCGAGACGATCTATTTCTGCGAGGAGGCGCTGCGCATCATCGCCTCCTACCGCCCGCCCGCTGTTGCCGCGGTGCCGCTCACGCCCCGCGCCGGCACCGGCGCCTGGGCGACCGAGGCGCCGCGCGGCCTGCTGTGGCACCGCTATGAACTCGAGGCGGACGGGACCATCCGCACCGCCCGCATCGTGCCGCCGACGGCGCAGAACCAGCCCGCCATCGAGGCCGACCTGCTGAACATCGCCACGCGCCACATCGCCGATGACGACGACGCGTTGCAACTGGCCTGCGAGGCGGCGGTGCGCAACCACGACCCGTGCATCTCCTGCGCCACCCATTTCCTGAAGCTCACCGTCACCCGCAGGTGACGGCGCTTGTTGTCGGCTTCGGCAATCCGGACTGCGGTGACGACGCGGCCGGCCCTTTGGTGGCGCGCCTGTTGGCCGGCCGGATCGATGCCCGCGTACTGGAGCGCCACGGCGACGCCCTTGCCCTGCTCGACGAATGGTTGGGTGCCGAGGCGCTGGTGCTGATCGACGCCGCCGCGCCGATGGGCNNTTGCCGTCGGCTCCACCCACGCCTTCGGCCTGCCCGAGGCGGTCGCCCTGTCGCGCCGCCTCGGCTCTCTGCCGGCTCGCGCCGTGGTCTACGCCATCGAAGGCGTCTGCTTCGATCCCGGCGCCCCGGTTTGCCCGGCGGTGACCGAGGCCGTCGTGGGACTGGCGAAGCAAGTCCAGGGGTTCACCGGCGCCTGACCTTGCTTTTGCGCCGCCCGGACCGCCGGCGATGGTCGCGGGAAGGGGCGGTAATTACTCGTTGCAGCTATGCGATTCGGCCATAACAAGGCCCCTTGCCCAGTTGGCATTCTATCCGGCCCGTCATTGCGTCCCGGCCGGTGCGTCGCCATGTCCACAGTGGCACAACACGGGCATGATGTTCCGGTGCTGCGAAACTGGATCCTCGGCGTTTTGGCGACGGTGCTGTGGACGACAAACTACGTCGTTTACTTTGCCCGCGATATTCGTGCCTGGCGCCATCGGGGGCATCGGCACGGGTTCGCGAGCTTGCGCCTGCCGGAGCGCAGCGTCACCGGACCCTTGCCCTCGGACGAAAGGCAACCCTTCCCGCCGCCCCCGCCGCCACCGCCGCCGGTGCGGGACGCTGAGATCGTTGCCGCCCCTGTGCCGCGTCGTTCGCGCTAACCGGGTTCGCTCGCCGTGGCGCGTGCACGCGGTTGGCGCCGGCGCCTTCGTGTGCCGCCGGTCCGTGCCGATTCCGGATTTTTAGTAACGATCGTGATACCGTCCAGAACATTTGGGGCTTCTTTTTAATATATTGCAAATATCCGATGCTTTTGTTTCTTTACAGCATTGACGACGCCGCCGGGGGCTTACCTGCGCGCGGCACCCCCCGTAATGACGACCACGCAGGATCGCCGCTGTCGAGTACACGCAAACTTGATATGACCATTGGCGGGCCGATTTTCGGAGTCGGGTTCAGATTCCAAGTTGTTCCTTGACGTGTCCAAGGGGAGATCTCGGCTTCACGCCGCTTCGGTTTGACGCGCTTCGCAGCGCGATTGCCCCACGGCAAAGCGTATCGAATTCAGGGTGGCACAGACCGGCCACGGTCTGTAGGATGACAACACAATCACAGACTGGCCTGAAGATCCCACATGGGCATACGAGCCCCTAACATTGGGCCAACGAGGAACCGAAAATGCGTGGAACATTGTACCGCAGCGTGGCGCTGATCGCCGCCTTTTCCCTTGTCGTTCCGCCGCCCTTGTTTGCGCAGCCAGTGCCGGTGTCGGCGCCGGCGGTGGCGGGTGACGAGGCGGCCGCCTTCAGTCCCGAGCAACTTGATGCGTTGCTGGCGCCGATTGCGCTTTATCCCGATGCGTTGCTGACGCAGACGCTGATGGCGGCGACCTATCCGCTGCAGGTGGTCGAGGCGCAACGCTGGGAGGCAGTCCCGGCCAACAGAAGCCTGTCGGGCGATGCGCTCACCCAGGCCTTGGACATGCAGAGTTGGGATCCGAGCGTGAAATCGCTGATCCCGTTCCCGCAGGTGCTGGCCATGCTGAACAGCAAGCTGGATTGGACGCAGCAACTCGGCTACGCGTTCGCGACCCAGCAAGCCGACGTGATGACCTCGGTGCAGCGGCTGCGGCAACAGGCACAGGCCGCGGGATACCTGCAGACCACCGCTCAGCAACGCGTCGTGGTGGATAATTCCATGATTGCCATTGAACCGGTGAGCCCGGAGATGGTCTACGTGCCGGTGTATAGCCCGACTGTCGTGTATGGTGCGTGGCCTTATCAGGACTATCCGCCTGTCTATATTGCACCAGCCCCGGGCTATATTGTTGGTGATGCCTTTCTCACCGGCTTGACGTTTGCGACCGGCGTGGTCGTTGTTGGATCATTGTGGGGCTGGGCGCGACCGTCGTGGGGCGGCCGCAATGTCAACGTCAACGTAAATTACTACAACCACATCAATGCCCACCGCCCGCCGATCAGTTCGTCGGTCTGGCGTGCGCCGGCCGGTGGTGTCGGCGGCCGGCCGACCCGACCGCCGGCTGGTCCGGTCGGTGCTCCGGGTCATGCGATCGGTAATGCGGGTCGTCCGGGCCAATTGCCAGGGAACACTGCCGGGCGGCCGAATGCGCCAGTTGCTGGCGGTGCGATGACCCGACCTGGAGTTACTGGCGGTGCGGTGACCCGACCTGGAGTTGCTGGCGGTGCGGTGACCCGGCCTGGGGTTGCTGGCGGCGCGATGCCCCGGCTTGGAGTCGCTGGCGGCGCGGCACAGCGGCCGGCCGGTGCGGTCGGCGGGGTCAACAATGGCGTGCGCCCCAGCCAACCCGCACAGGCCCGGCCCGCAGCACAGGCCCGGCCCGCAGCACAGGCTCGGCCCGCAACACAGGCTCGGCCCGCAGCACAGGCCCGGCCCGCAGCACAGGCTCGGCCCGCAGCACAGGCTCGGCCCGCAGCACAGGCTCGGCCCGCAGCACAGGCCCGGCCCGCAGCACAGGCCCGTCCCGCCCCTGCGGCGAGGCCAGCCGCCCGCCCGCCCAATCAGAAGTAGATGGCGTTCAGCCGCGCCGTTGCCACGTAAGGCAACGGCGCGTCAGGCCGGCGGAACCGGCTGGTCGGCCCGCCCCGGCCTTTGCTGCCACGCCAGGGCGCTCCGGTACAGTGTCGGCTTCGGCTTGAATGCCACGCCGTCATCGAGCGGATAGATCGGCCGGGCGCAGATCGTGTGGCCCAGGCTCTTCAGNNTCCCTGGGGTCGAGCCCGTTGGCGTAGAACATCGCCCGATCGACCAGCCCGACCGTCCGGCTGATCACGATGACGGTGAACCGTCCGAATGTCAGCACCGCCGTCGGGCCGGCGTCGAAGCCGCTTTTCGTCGTCTCGAACCGGCCGAGGCCGCGCGAGAGGGATTCAACCGTCGCCGTTACCGCCAACGGCGTAAAGCGTTGCGTATCCAGCGCCCCGCCAAGACGAACGTCGATCGTGGCGCCCACACCGGCGGCATGGGCCGCGCGCGCCGCTTCGGGATCGACGATCTGGGCCAGCACGCGCTTGTCCGTGCCGCCCGCCAGCAGCGCCTTGATGACGACGTTGGAATCCCCGGTGGCGCCGGAGGAGGTGGCGTCCGCCGCGTCGGTGAACACCACCGGCCCGGTCATCCATTTGGCCTGCGCGATCGCCCGATCGAGCGCGATCAGCTTGCCCTGCATGCGATGGCGCAGCGGCCAGAATTCCTCCGCGAGCCGGACCGCTTCGCGCCCAACCCAGGCGTCATCCCGCTCGGCGACGATCACCACCTGGGTGCACAGTTCCGGCACATCGGTGAAGGGATTGCCGATCATGATGCCCGCCGCCAGTACGCGGCCTTCGTGTTCGAGGCGCTGGGTCTCGCGGATCAGGTCGCCGTAGCAACCGGTGCGGGTGATCAACTCATCGCCGCGGACGAGGGCGGGGATGGTCACGCGCACGATCACCGGGGCCAACTTGCGGTCAACGATATCCAGCAGCAACCGGGCTGCCCGCATGCCGGTATCGCCGAAATCGACATGCGGATAGGTGTGATAGATCGCCAACCCGTCCACCTGACGCACCATCCTGTCGGTAAGGATGCCGTGCAGATCGAGCGAGATGACGATCGGCATGTTCCGTCCCGCGATTTCGCGAATGCGCTCCAGCAGGAATCCCTCCGGGTCCAGCTCGCCCTCGGCGCCCATCGCGCCGTGCAGGGAAACGTAGACGGCGTCAACATCGTGGATGCGGGCCGCGACGGCTTCCAGGAATTCCGACGACAGTTGCTGCCAACCCGCCGCCGACAGAATGCCGGCGCTGCCGGAACGCGCGCTATAGACCGGCACGGTCTGAACATCCGGGCGCATCTCGAACACCGACAAGGCGCCGCCGATCATCGTGTTCAGGCCGCGCTGGGCCAGCATTTCCGCGCCGCGCTGAATATGGAAATGCCCATAGCCCGACGGTACCGGATTGAACGATGAGATCTCCTGCGTGCATTCCGCGATGAGAATCTTCAGCATGGTTCCTCCTATGGGGCAACGGTCATGGGGGGCAGCGTCCCGTCCGCCGCCAAATGGCAGGCGACCGATCGGCCATCGGCCAGGGCAGTCGGTTGCGGATCGTTTCTGTGGCAGCGCGGCTCGGCAAAAGGGCAGCGTCCGGCAAACCGGCAGCCGATCGCTTCGCCGATCGGGGTTGGTGGATCGCCGCGCAGGATCGGCTGTTCGCGACGCTCGTCGGGATGGCGGATCGGAATGGCGGACAGCAGGGCGCGCGTGTACGGATGGGCGGGACGATCGAACAGATCGCCGACATCGGCCAGTTCGACGATCCGCCCCAGATACATGACGGCAACCCGATTGGAAATGTGCCTGACGACGGCCAGGTTGTGCGAGATGAAAAGATAGGTCAGCCCGAGTTCGTGCTGCAGGTCCTGCAGCAGGTTGACGATCTGCGACTGCACGGAAACATCCAGCGCGGATACGGCTTCGTCGCACACCACGAAGCCGGGCCGCAACGCCAGGGCACGGGCGATGCCGATCCGCTGGCGCTGCCCGCCGGAGAACTCGTGCGGATAGCGAAGGGCGGCATCGCGCGGCAGAGCCACAAGGTCGAGCATCTCGCCAACCCAGCGCGCCCGCTCGGCCCGCCCGCCGAGCCGGTGGATCGCGTAGGCTTCCGCGATCGTCGCGCCCACCGTCTTGCGTGGATTGAGCGACCCGAAGGGATCCTGGAAAATGATCTGCAATTCGCGCCGCTCGGCGCGCATCGCGGCGCGGTTGAGCCTGGTCAGTTCGATGCCCCGATGCAGCACCACTCCCGCCGTCGGCTCGATCAGCCGCAAGATCGCGCGGCCCAGCGTTGATTTTCCGCAACCGGATTCGCCGACCAGGCCGAGCGTCTCGCCTTTGCGGATGGTCAGATCGACTCCGTCCACCGCGCGGACGGCGGCGGCCCCACCGAATCCGAACCCAAGCTTTCGTCCCGCGAAATGCTTGTGCAGTCCGCGGGTTTCGATCAGCACGTCGGCAACCGTCGTCACGGCGTCACGCTGACCGGCTCGGGATAGCCGAACGGCCGCAGGCAGCCGACGTCGTGGCGCTCCGCCAGCGCGACGATGGCGGGCGCCTGCCGCTCACAGACATCCCGCCGGTACGGACAGCGCGGCGCGAACCGGCAGCCCGTCGGCATGGCGAAAAGATTCGGCACCGTCCCCGGTATCGTCGCCAGCCGTGGCCGCTGATGGCGCATATCGGGAACCGAGGCCAGCAACGCCTGGGTGTACGGGTGCACCGGATCATCGAAGATCGTCCGTACCGCCGCCACTTCCGCGATGCGGCCGGCGTACATCACCATCACCCGCTCCGCCAGTTCGGCGATGACGCCGAGATCGTGCGTGATCAGGATCAGCGACAATCCAGACGTGCGCTGCAAATCCGTTAGCAGGCGCAGGATTTGCGCTTGCACGGTGACGTCCAGCGCCGTCGTCGGTTCGTCGGCGATCAGCAGCTTGGGGCTCGCGGCCAGCGCGATCGCGATCATCACCCGCTGGCGCATGCCGCCGGAAAGCTCGTGCGGGTAGGTGCCGGCCCGGCTCGCCGCCGCGGAAATCTCCACCTGTTCCAGCAATTCGATCGCGCGTCGGTGCGCGGCGGCATGGCTCATGCCGCGGCGCCAGCGCAGCACCTCGGCGATCTGCGCGCCGACCCGCATCACCGGATTGAGCGATGTCATCGGCTCCTGGAAGATCATCGCGATGTCGCGGCCGCGGTATGTCCGCCACGCCTCGCGGGGCTGGTTGGCAAGCTCATGGCCGAGCAGGCGGACGCTGCCGGCCGACATGGACAGCGTGCCCGGCAACAGGCCCATGAGGGAAAGTGCCAACACGCTCTTGCCGCTGCCGGACTCGCCGACCACCCCAAGCACCTCGCCGGGCTGAACGTTGAAGGACACGTCTTGCAGGATGGCAGGACGCCCGCGCGCTCCAGTGAGCCACACCGCCAGTTTCTCGACCTCGAGCAGCGCTGCCACGACGCTACATCCTCATGCGCGGATCGAGTGCGTCACGCAGCCCGTCGCCCAGCAGATTCAGTCCCAGCACCGCGATCACGATGGCGAGCCCCGGAAAGATCATGGCCCAGGGCGCCGTGGTCATGAAATCCCGCTCGCCGGCGATGATATTGCCGAAAGTCGGCGTCGGCGGCGGCGGCCCGACGCCGACATAGGACAGTACCGCCTCGGCCAGGATCGCGATGGCAAAGACGTAGGTCAGGCGCACGATCAGCGGGGCGAGCGCGTTGAGCAGCACGTGGCCGAACAGCAACCGCAGATCGCTCGCCCCCAGGGCGCGCGCCGCTTCCACATACTGCATCTCGCGGGTTACCAGCACGGAGCCGCGCACGATGCGCGCGGTGTGCGGCGTGGTCGCNNGCCAGCACCACCAGCAGGCCGATCTCCATCGACACGCGCCCGCCGTAGATGACGCGCGACAGCAGGTCCCGCCCGAAATGGTCGGTGCCGAACCAATGCGCTGCGCTCGGCGGCGCGAACCGCAACCTGAAATTGCTGCGCACCGGGTCATAAGGCGCCAGCACGTTGGCGAAGCAGGCAACCATGAGCACGAACAGCACCAGCGCCGCTCCGACGACGAACGACCGGTTGCGGGACAGACGGGCGAGGGCCGGGCCAACCAGCCGCACCGCCGCGCGCAGCCAGCCCGGCTCCAGCCCGCTGTCGGGGATCGCGCTAGCCAAGGCGCACCCTGGGATCGACGACGGCGTAGAGCATGTCCACCACGATATTGACCATCAGGTAGACCAGGGCGACGAACAGCAGGCTGCCCTGGATGACCGGAAAGTCACGGCTGAGGACAGCGTCGATGATCAGCCGCCCGACGCCGGGAAGCGAAAACACCTGCTCGATCACCAGCGCCCCGCCTAGCAGCCCGCCGGCGATGATCCCCGCCACCGTCACGATAGGCACCAGGGCGTTGGGAATTCCATGGCGGATGACGACGACACTCCACGGCAGGCCCTTGGCATCGGCGGTGCGAATGAAGTCCTGGCCCAGCACCTCCAACATCGCCGAACGGCTCATCCTGGCAATGAATCCGAGTTGGGCGGCCGCCAGCGAGAAAGCGGGCAGCGCGATGCAATGCGCCCAGCCCGTGAAGCTGACGGAAGGCGCCACATAGCCGCCCGCCGGGAACCAGCCCAGGCCGACCGCGAAGGCAAAGATCAGCATGACGCCGAGCCAGAATTCCGGCACCGACAGGCCGAGCAGCGCCAGCCCCATGATCGACTGGTCCGCCCAGCCGCCGTGCCGCATTGCCGCCAGCACGCCGGCGAGGATTCCCATGAGAACAGCGAAGACCAGGGCCAGCGCGGCCAGCGACAAGGTTACCGGCACGCGCTCGATGATGGCGCTGACGACGCTTCGGTGCAGCAGGATCGACTCGCCGAGATCGCCATGCAGGATGCGACCATACCAACTTATCATTTGCAGGTAGAAGGGCTGGTCGAGCCCGAGCTGGTGACGGATCTGCGCCAACTGCACCGGCGTTGCGCTGGCGTCGAGGAACGCCGCGGCAGGGTCCCCCGGCACCAGCCAGATGATCGCGAACGACAGCAGCGAAACCAGCAGCAACACCGGAACCGAAATCACGATACGCCTGAGGGTGAAGCGAAGCATTGGCTGACCCCCGAATTCCGTCCGATGCTTCGCCCCGCGCCTGTCTCAGCCGTCGAGCCATACGTCCCAAAGCCGGGTGATCCGGAAGGGCACGAAGTTCTTCAGCTTGGCGTCGATGGCCTGGAAGATGCCGTAATTGCCGAGCGTCATGGATACCGCGTTCTCGTACATGTGGCCCTGGAACTGCGCGAAGATGTCCTTGCGCTTCTCCATGTCCATCTCTCCGGTATAGGCCTTGTACAGGCCGTCGATCACCGGATCGTCCTTCAGCTCGGAGATTCCGTTCGCGTACACGCTCATCACCGTCGCCGGCCCCTCGAAGGGCTCGATGCCGAAGCCGTGCGTCCAGAAATGCCAGCCGTTCGGAGTGTAGCCGACCAGGGAAACCGTCGGCCAGTCCGAGACCTTGACATCGACCTTCACGCCGATCTGGCCCAGCTGTTCCTTGATGTCGGTGGCCGTGTCCATGTCGGTTCGGCTGTTATCGACGATAAAGGTGAGAGTTTCGCCCTTGTAACTCGATTTCGCCAGCAGCGCCTTCGCCTTCGCGGGGTCGGCAATGTTGTAGAGATCGAGGCCCGCTTTCGAATAATAGGCGGAGTTCTGGAAGACCCATCCGCCGTCCAGGTCATAGACATCGGGGAAGGCGATCGCCATGGTCTCTTCCATGTTCAGCGCCGCCGCAACGGCGCGCCGGAAGTTCACGTCGTCGCAGGGGGGCTGCGCGTGGTTGAATTTCGCGACCTGGAGGTAGAACGGCAGGACCTTGAAGATCTTGAACTGCGGGTTGCTGTTGAGCTGCTTCGCGGTTGGCCCGTCCACGATTTCGACGATCTGGATCTGGCCGGTCCGCAGGCCCGCGAGTTGCGCGCTGGCGTCCGGCATGAAGCGGAAAATCGCCCGGTCGATGTAAACCTCTTTCCGTCCCGCGAATCCGTCCCGCCCCTTGTAATTGGGGTTCGGGACGTAGTCGGCGAAGCGCTCGATCGTGACATGGCTGTCCAGCGCGTATTCGACGAACTTGAACGGGCCGGTGCCGATGAAACCGAAATCCTTGAGCGGCTTGACCGCCTCCTCCTCCGGGTAGATCGCAATCGGCGCACGCGGCGAGGAGAGGTTGTCGAGGAAGGTGGATTGCAGGGCCTTGAGCCTGACGGTCACTTCGAGCGGCCCGGTCGCCTGGACCGTATCCATCGCATCGAGCAGGTTGGCCGAGGCGCCGAACTTGTGGAACCGCTCCAGCGACGCCGCGACGTCACGCGATCCCATCACCTTGCCGTTGTGGAACTTCACCCCCGGCCGCAGCTTGAAGACATAGGTCAGGCCGTCCTTGGAGATATCCACGCCGTCGGCAAGATCGGGCACGGGCTTGCCGTTTTCGTCGCGCGCGTAGAGCGTTTCATAGAGATGCAGGGTGACGTCGCGCGCGGTGGAGGCGGAGGTGACCTGGGCGTCGATCGATGGCGGGGCCTGCGTGACTGCAACAGTGACGGTGCCCCCTCTCTTTGGCATTGCGGCACCGGCCGTCTGGGCCGCGAGCCTGGCGGGCAGCCCAGCCATCGCCGCGGTTACCCCGGCCGTACCGGCCATCAGCATCTTCCGGCGGGTCCATGCAGTCATGACTCTTTTCCTCCCTGCTTATTGTTCCTGTCGTTCGTCCCTGCCGCGGATCGCCGACTGAATCGGGCAATGCATCCCGCGGGGCAGGCCGTCACGTCGTGCCGGTCATGCCGGGAACAACGCCGCGGAGTCCGGCGTATAGCGAGCGAGCTTGTCGCGATCGAGCCGCACCCCGAGTCCCGGTTTGTCCGGAATCGTCAGATAGCCTTCACCATCGAGGGCGAAGGGTTCCGTGCAGATACCATCCAGATAGGCGCTTCCGCCGATGAACTCGACGAGGTCGGTATGGGGGCAGGCCGCCGCCATTTGCAGGTCCGCCGCGACGCCCACGGCGGTGTTCCAGCCATGGCCGACAAACTTCACGCCGAAGTCGTCGGCCATCCGGGCGATCCGGCGTTGCTCGCTGAGACCGCCGACCTTGGTCACGTCGGGCTGGACGATGTCGAAGGCCCCGCGCACCAGCCACGGGACAAAAGCCTGGCGCCGCGTCAGCACCTCGCCGCCGGCGACCGGCACCGGACTCACTCGCCGCAGGTGACAAAAATCCTCGATGGCATCCGGTCGCAGCGGTTCCTCGAACCAGCCGATGTCGTAATCCTTCAGCATCTCGGCCGTCCGCATCGCCCACTTCAGCCCATGCGGCCAAAGCGCGTCGCTGGCGCCAGCATCGACGAAAAGCCTGGCCGCCGCGCCGGCGGCCTCGCGCGCCGCGCGAACGATGGCCTCGTCGAGCTTGCTGTCATCGGCGCGGCCGAACGGCCCCCAGCCGATCTTGAAGGCGCGAAAGCCCCGGTCGCGGTAGTCGGCGACAACATCGCGCATGCGCGCCGGCGCCTCCATCAGCAGCGAGCAGTACGGCTGCGCGCGGCGGCGATAGGTACCGCCGAGCAGGCGACCCACGGGCTGTCCGGTGACCTTTCCGAGGATGTCCCACAGCGCGATGTCGATGCCGCTTATCGTGTGTGTCAGCGTGCCGCCACGCCCCATCCAGAACGTGTTCTGGTGCAATTTTTCCGATACCCGCTCCGGTTCCAGCGCCGTCTCGCCCCGGAACAAGGGTTCGAGCACCTGAAGTCCGGCTTGCACGAGGCGGCCATCGGTGAAGACGCTGCCGTAGCCGGTAATGCCGGCGTCGGTGTGGACGGCGATGATCGCGTGGATCGAATCTTCCGGCCTGATCTCGGCCGACCAGCCGCCTTTCGGACTTTCCCCGAACAGCGCCGCGGCCTTGATGGCGGTAATTCTGACCTGCCGGGCAGCGGCGCTCAGCAAGGCATTGCGCTCAGCGAGCATGGCTTGAACTCCGCGGCGGCGTATCGGGTTCTGCAAGCGGGACGGTATGGCCACGATGATTGATCCCGGTGATGGCCGCCCGTTCGGGAACTGCGTCGCCGATCGCCGGATCGAGGCCCCGGACGACCACGGCATGTGCGGACACACGCTGCACGTTCCACCTCCCGCGCCGGTCTTTCCGGTTCCCCTCGGACTACGGATCGTATACAACTCCGGCCGCCGGCCACGTGTCAACCGATATGCGCGCCGCCTGTACGGCGGAGTCTGGTGGACTGGAAGCAGCATGAACACACGGGTGCGTGACGGCGAACCGGCGGACAGCCAGGGGCTCAATGTCCCCTTGACCCGAAAGCCGGCGCGGCGGCGGACCCTGGTCGACCAGGTCGTGGACGCGATCGTCGCCGGAGCCGCGCGCGGCGTCATCCTGCCCGGGGACCGGATCGTCGAGACCGAGATCGCGCAGGAACTGAGCATGAGCCGCGTGCCGGTCCGCGAAGCCCTGCGGTTGCTGGAAAGCCAGGGTCTCGTCGTCAGTTCGCCATACAAGGGCGTGCGTCTGAACCCGGTGACCCGGGCGCGTCTTGATCAGCTCAGCGAAGTGCGGGTCGCGCTGGAGAAGGCCGCCGCCAGGCGGGCGGTCATGCTGGGCAGGAACAAGGGCTCCGCGCTCGGCGCGCTGGAGCGGAAAACCGAAGAGCTCGAGCGCATGGCCGCCCGCCAGGATACCTACGGCATCGCCAGCGCGGACGCCGCCTTCCATCGCGAGCTCTGCCGTCTGAGCGAAAACGATGTGCTTTGCGCGGTTTGGGAAACCTTGGCGCGCCAGCTTACAGTCATCGTCGGGCTTTCCACCCTGAGCAAGCCGATGGACGGCATCGTCGCCGAGCACCGCGCCCTGCTCAGCGCCTTCAGCCGCGGCCGGCTGCCCGAACTGGACCGCGCCCTCGAGGAGCACATCCGGACCCAGAACGATGCCCTCGATTTCGAGGCCATCATCGCGGAACGGCGCGCCCTTCGCGATCGCCAACAGGCCGCGGATTCGCAACAGCGGAACGGGGCGGCCTGACGAAATCAGAGCTGCGCGGTCAACTGGCCATAAGTTTCCGGTCGGCGTGTTCTGAGCAGATACCAGGGACCTTTCCGGACCGTCGCCAGCACATCGGGATCGAGGTCGGCGACGATCATCGCGTCTTCGATCGACGGCGCGGCGGTGCTGATGAACAGGCCGTCCGGACCGATGACATAGGCCGCCCCCACGTGCGTGCTCCTGCCGTCGAAGCCGACCTGATCGGAAAAGACGGCGAACACGCCGTTCGTCCTGGCCTGGATGTCATGGTATTTCGCATTCGGCGGCTCGATCATTTGCCGCTGCGCCGCGAGCACGGCGGCGGCCGGCATATCGACGCCCTCGCCGTCGAAGGACAGGCCGCCGTCGGGCGTGTTCATCTTGCGCATCGCATGCGGCAGCAGCACGACTTCCGCGCCCATCAACGCGAGAATGCGCCAGCTCTCGAAAAAATCGCTGTCGTGGCAAATGGCGGTGCCAACCTTGGCGATCCCGATGTCATAGACGAACCACTCGTAGCCCTGCCGGAAATGAAAAAATTCATCGGTCGAGGCGTGGACTTTCCGCTGAATCCCGACGGTGCCGTGCGGGCCGACCAGAACCTGGGTGTTGTAATGCGTGCCTCGGAACAGCTCGCACATGCCGAACGACACGAAAACCTTGGCGGCGCGCGCCTCGGCGGCGATCGCCTCGACCGCCTTGCCATCGAGCGTCTGGGCATCGCGAACGATATCGTCGCTGCCGTTGTGTCCCGTCATCGACAGTTCCGGAAAGCCGATCAGCGAGCAGCCCGCCGCGACGGCCTTGCCGATCATCTCCACGTGTCGCTGCACGTTGTCGGCCAGCGCCAGGTTCTTGACGTTGATCTGTGTCGCCGCCACCCGGAAGGCCTGCATCGGAAAAACTCCAAACTGTCACCTACATGATCGGATCGGCACCGGCGGGTTGCGCCAGCAGCTCCGCCACGAACGCGGGCACCACCTGCGTCGCCGGCCCATGCCGGGCCTCGTCGAACAGCACCGCCCCCGCCGAGGGTTCCAAATTCAACTCCACCGTGCGCGCCCGGCCGCGCACCTCGGCGACGAAACCCGCGGCGGGATAAACGCTGCCCGAGGTGCCGATCGACACGAACAACCCGCACCCCTCCAGCGCCGCCCCGATCTCGCCCATGCCGATCGGAATTTCGCCGAACCAGACGATATTCGGCCGCATCCCGCCCGGTCTGCCGCAGGCCGGGCAGACGCTGTCCGTCCCCATGTCGCCGGGCCACGCCGCCACGCCCCGGCAGCGCAGGCACCGCGCCTGCCGCAACGCGCCGTGCATGTGCAGCAGCCGCCGGCTGCCCGCGCGTTCATGCAGGTCGTCGATGTTCTGGCTCACCAGCAGGAAGTCGCCGCCGCGCGCGACCCACGCCCGCTCCAGTTCGGCCAGNNGACCATCGGCGGCGCGGAACGTCGCCAATCCCGATTCCTGGCTGATTCCGGCCCCGGTCAGCACCACCAGGCCCGGACACTCACTGGAGCGCATATTCCACCTCGGGCGTGTACACCGACGCCTCCTTGCCCAGCAACGATCTGAAAAGCACGAAATGCTCCACCGGCATCGGCCCGGAGCGAAACAAATTGCGGCTCTGCACGAAGCCCGCCAGTTTCCCGTTCGCCGGGCCGTGCAGCCGCGCCAGCGTCACATGCGGCGTGAAGCGCCGGCGCTCCGGCTCGCACCCCGCCCGCTGCAACGCGGTCTCGATCTTGCGGCTCAGCGCCTCCAGCGCCGGGTTCTTCTCCACCCCCATCCACAGCGCGTTCGCCTGCCCGCCCTTGGC
>PLTJ01000243.1 GCA_003164455.1 Acetobacteraceae bacterium | reverse complement strand
TTCGAGGACGATGACCTGGTCGCAGCCGACGCCACGGTGGCGGTCGGCGATGGCGGCGGCGCGGGCGGGGGTGATGGGGAGGTCGCGGGCGCGCGCGTCGAGCACGACGAAGTCGTTCCCGCAGCCGTGCATCTTGACGAAGGGCGCGTCCATGGCGCGGGTTATATGGGGTGGTGGCCGTGGCACAAGGGGCAGGCTCAGCGGGGCCAGACCTGCAGGAAGGCCGCCGGGCTCACCAGGGCAATCGGGTGAAGCAAGGCGATGGCTCCGCCCTCGACCCGCAAAGGGCCGGGAGGCCCTTTGATCCCATTACTTTCCTGGCTGCGTCAGCAGCCATCAGATGATATCGCCATTCAATGATGGGCTGCTTGCGCAGCCAAGAAAAAGCAATGGATTATCAAGGCTCGGCCTTGATCGGAGTCGAGGGGCAGAGCTCCTCGCCTTGCTTCACCCGATTGCCCTGCCGGGCTCACGATCCGGCGTTGTAGGCGGCTAGTTCCTGGTCGACGATCTCGTCCGTGAGACCGCGTGCCTGGGCGTCCGTCTTCAGGCGCTCGATGGCCTCGACGAGCGGCAGCAGCCCCGGGCCGGGCTTCAGCATCCGGCTGACGATTCGGCCGACGGATTCCCGTCGGGCGCTGTCGGCGAGGGACACAGCGGCATCGGGATCGACCGGGATGGATACCTCGACTATGGCGGGCATGATACCTTCCTTTCCGGACAGCATATACGGGTCCGATATGCGGCGCAGCAGATGTATGGTTCCGCGTGACCCCCGGGTCCGCGGTGTGAGGGTCGACGCCGACAAATTGTCGGTGGCGCTGATGGACGGGCGCACCATCACCGTGCCGCTGGTCTGGTATCCGCGCCTGGCGAATGCGACCCCCGCGCAGCGCAACCGTTGGGAGGTCGCCGGGGGCGGGTGGGGAATCCACTGGCCCGACATCGACGAGGACCTCAGCACCGAAGGATTGCTGCGCGGCGCCCCTGCCCCCGGCGCGCTCTTGCGTTGACACGGGCCGCACCGGCGCTATAACCCGCGCCTTCCCGGCGGTCGGCGTTCAACCGGCCGCCGCAACCCATGTCGCTACCGCGCTCGGCCGGCTGCTTCGGACCAGGGCGTCACAGGATGCCAGACCGATGTTCGCAGTCATCCGCACCGGCGGAAAACAGTATCGCGTCACCCCCAACGCCCTGCTGAAGGTGGAAAAGCTGGAGGCCGAAGCCGGCGCCTCCATCACCTTCACCGACGTGCTCGCGGTCGGGGCGGAAGGCAGCTTGATGATCGGCGCTCCGGTCATCGCCGGCGCCTCGGTCACCGCCACCGTCATCGCCCAGGACCGGCTGGACACGGNNNNCGGTTGCCGAAACCCCGGCCGAGCCCGTCGCCGAGACCCCCACCGAGGTCGTCGACGAGACCCCAGCCGTGACCCCAGCCGTCTGAAGGAGACACTGCAATGGCACACAAAAAGGCCGGCGGCTCATCGCGCAACGGGCGCGATACCGAAGGCAGGCGACTCGGGCTGAAGAAGTCCGGCGGCCAGGAAGTGGTGGCCGGCAACATCATCCTGCGTCAGCGCGGCACCAAGTGGAAGCCGGGCCCGAATGTCGGACTCGGCCGCGACCACACCATCTTCGCCCTCGTGCCCGGTCACGTGACCTTCACCCGCAAGGCCGACGACCGCGTGCACGTCTCCGTCACCCCGCTGCCGGTCGCCGCCGAATAGGCGCGCCGCCCCGGGCTAACCGCTGCATCCGGGGGCCGGCGCAAGCTGGCCCCCGTTTTTATTGAACCCATCATGAAATTCCTCGACCAGGCCAAAATCTATTGCTGCTCCGGCGATGGCGGCAACGGCGTGGTCGCGTTCCGCCGCGAGCGCTTCATCGANNTCCGCTACACGCAGCATTTCCGCGCGCGCAAGGGCGGCAACGGCAGCGGCGCCAACTGCACCGGGGCGGGCGCGCCGGACGTCGTCATCAAGGTGCCCGTGGGCACCCAGATCCTCGACGAGACCCGTGAGATTCTGCTCGCCGACCTCGATGCGCCGGGCAAGCGGGTGGTGCTGCTGCACGGCGGCGACGGCGGCCACGGCAACATGCATTTCAAAAGCTCGACCAACCGCGCGCCGCGCCGCGCCGAGCCGGGCTGGCCGGGCGAGGAACGCTGGATCTGGCTGCGCCTGAAACTGATCGCGGACGTCGGGCTGGTCGGGCTGCCGAACGCGGGAAAATCCACGTTCCTGTCGGTTGTCTCGGCGGCCCACCCGAAAGTGGCCGACTACCCGTTCACCACCCTGCATCCGCAGCTTGGCGTGGTCCGGCTGTCCCACTCGCAGGATTTCGTCATCGCCGACATCCCCGGCCTGATCGAGGGGGCGCACGAGGGCGCCGGGCTGGGCGATCGCTTCCTCGGCCACGTGGAGCGCTGCGCGGTGCTGCTGCACTTGGTGGATGGCGCCGCCGGCAACGTGGTACGGGCCTGGCGAACCGTCCGCGAGGAACTCGCCTCGTATGGGGGCGGGCTGGCGGAAAAGGCGGAAATCCTGGTGCTGAACAAGTCCGACGCGATGACGCCACGGGAAACCTCGGCGCGGCGCTCGGCCCTGGCGCGCGCTTCCGGGCGGGAGGTGCTGCTGCTCTCCGGCGTGTCCGGGCAGGGTGTCGCGGAGGTATTGCAGGCCTTGTGGCGCGAGGTGGCGGCCGTCCGGGCGCGCCGAGCCGGCACCACCGCATGAGCCTGTCGGTCGCACAGGCCCGCCGGCTGGTGGTGAAGATCGGCAGCGCGATGGTGGTGGACGCCGCCCGCGCCGCGCCGCGCACGGCCTGGCTGGACGGCATCGCCACCGATATCGCCGCGCTGCGCGCGCGCGGCGTGGATGTCATCGTGGTGTCCTCGGGCGCCATCGCGCTGGCCCGGCGCACCCTGAAGCTGACGCAGAAACGGCTGCGCCTGGAGGAAAAGCAGGCGGCGGCCTCGGTCGGGCAAATCCGGCTGGCGCAGGCCTGGGCCGAGGCGCTGTCGGCGCACGGGTTGACCGCGGCGCAATTGCTGCTGACGCTGGAGGACACCGAAGACCGCCGCCGCTACCTGAACGCCCGCGCGACGCTGACCACGCTGCTGGGCCTGGGCTGCATCCCGGTGATCAACGAGAACGACANNCGGGTGGCCGAGATGGTCGGGGCCGACCAGCTCGTGCTGCTGTCCGACATCGACGGGCTCTACACCGCCGACCCGCGGCGCGACCCCGAGGCCCGGCACATCGCCGAGGTCGCCGTGGTCACCGAGGACATCGAGGCGATGGGGGGCGAGCCGCCGCCCGGCTATTCCTCCGGCGGCATGCGCACCAAGCTGGCGGCGGCGCGCATCGCCACCGGCGCGGGCTGTGCCATGGCGATCGCGGTCGGCCATGTCGAGCACCCGCTGGCCGCCCTGGAAGCGGGCGGGCGTTGCACCTGGTTCCTGCCGGCGCCGGAGGGCCACTCGGCCCGCAAGCGCTGGATTCTCGGCACCTTGCAGCCGCTGGGCAGCTTCACCGTGGATGCCGGCGCGGTGCGGGCGCTGGCCGAGGGAAGCTCGCTGCTGCCGGCCGGGGTGCGCAGCCTGTCCGGCAGCTTCGACCGCGGCGATGCGGTGGAGGTGCGCGGGCCGGACGGNNGACGATCTGGTGCTGCTGTAGGCGCTGGCGCAGGATGGCGACGGAGACGCTGATGCATAACGACACCGATTCCGCCACCGCATGGCTGCGCCAGGCCGCCCCCGCCGCCCGCACCGCCTCGGCGGCGCTGGCGCGCATGCCGGAGGCCGCCCGCAACGACGCGCTACGCGCCGCGGCGGCGGAACTGCTGGCGCAGAGTGCCGCCATCGTGGCCGCCAACGCGCGCGACCTGGCCGCCTTCGACGCCGGCGGTGGCACCGCCGCCTTCCGCGACCGTCTCGCGCTGACGCCCGCGCGGGTCGGTGCGATGGCGCGGGGACTGGAGACCGTCGCCGCCCTGCCCGACCCGCTCGGCCGCGTGCTGGCCGACTGGACCCGGCCGAACGGGCTGCACATCCGCCGCGTGGCGGTGCCGATCGGGGTGATCGGCATGATCTACGAGAGCCGGCCCAATGTCGGCGCCGATGCCGCCGGGCTATGCCTGAAGGCGGGCAGCGCGGTGCTGCTGCGCGGCGGCTCCGACAGTTTCCATAGCGCCGCCGCCATCCATGCCGCGCTGACCGCCGGGTTGCGCGCGGCCGGTGCGCCGGCCGCGGCGGTCCAGGTGCCGCCGGCGACCGACCGCGCCTATGTCGCGGCCATGCTGGGCGCGGCCGGGCTGATCGACCTGATCATCCCCCGTGGCGGCAAGGGCCTCGTGAAACGCGTGCTGGCGGAGGCGCGGGTGCCGGTGCTGGCCCATGCCGAGGGGCTCTGCCACACTTATGTCCATGCCGCCGCCGATCCCGGGATGGCGCGGCGGATCGTGGCGAACGCGAAAATGCGGCGCACCGGCATCTGCGGCGCTACCGAGACGCTGCTGATCGACGCCGCGGTGGCAGACGCGCTACTGCCGCTGCTGATCGCCGACCTCAGCGCGCTGGGCTGCGACTTCCGCGCCGATCGGCGCGCGCGGGCCATCGTGCCGGGGCTGACCGCGGCCAGTGACGCGGATTTCGACACCGAATGGCTCGATTCGATCCTCTCCGTCGCCGTGGTGGACGGGGTGGACGCGGCGATCGCGCATGTGCGCCGCCACGGCAGCGAACACACCGACGCCATCGTGACCGAAGACGCGGCCGCGGCACACCGCTTCATCGACGGCATCGACAGCGCGGTGGCGATGTGGAACGCCTCGACGCAGTTCTGCGACGGCGGCGAATTCGGCTTCGGCGCTGAGATCGGCATCGCCACCGGGCGCATCCACGCGCGCGGACCGGTCGGGCTGGAGCAGTTGACGACCTTCCGCTACGTCGTGACGGGCAGCGGCCAGGTGCGGCCGTGAGGTCGCGGCGCTGAGCGCACCCGGCCCGTTTGGCGACAGCAGGCGCACGCGCATCGGCCTGCTCGGTGGCTCGTTCAATCCGGCGCACGCGGGCCACCGCCATCTGGCCGAACTGGCCCGGCGGCGGCTGCGGCTGGACCAGGTGTGGCTGCTGGTCTCGCCCGGCAATCCGTTGAAGCCGGTGGCGGGGATGGCGCCGCTGGCGGCACGACTGGCATCGGCGCGGCGCATCGCCGACGGGCGGCGCATCGTGGCCACCGCCATCGAGGCGGACCTGGGCACGCGCTACACCGCCGATACGCTGGCCGCGCTGCGCCGGCGCTTTCCGCGCGCGCGGTTCGTCTGGCTGATGGGGGCGGATAACCTGGAGCAACTGCCGCGCTGGCGGCGCTGGCGGCAGATCGTCGCCAGCATGCCGTTTGCCGTGGTGCCGCGGCCCACCTACAATCACCGTGCGTTCGCTTCCCTGGCGGCGTATCGGCTGCGCCGGTCGCGACGCGCGGCCCGCCTTGCCCCCGCCCTGGCCGGGATGGCGCCCCCGGCCTGGGTGTTTCTGCCGGCGCCACAACATGCCGCTTCGGCCAGCGCAATCCGCGCCGCCCGTCCAAAACCCT
>PLTJ01000453.1 GCA_003164455.1 Acetobacteraceae bacterium | reverse complement strand
GCCGGAGGACGGCCCGCGAGATGGCAAGGACGAAGCGCGCGAGGCCGCCAGGATCGAGCTTTTCTCCTTTAGCAATGAGGAAGCGGACGGTGCGGGGCAACAGCACGTCCAGCGCGGCGCGATCCGCCTCCAGCAGCCGCAGCAGCCGGGACTCGCTGTAGCCGGCGGCGTGCAGGGTGGTGCCGAGCCGCCCGCCGCCGCGATGCAGGTCCGGCGCGCCGAGGGCCAGCAGATGTACGATCAGCGCCCAGTCGCGCATGCCCTGCGGACCGAGCCAATCATCCGGCACGGCCTGCGCCAGCAGCCGTTGCAGCGCCGGCGTGGCCAGCGAGCCGGCGGGATCGAGGCGGCGCAGGGCCGCGAGCGGGCCGATCCCGAACGAGTCCTGGGCCAGCCGGCCGGCCAGCGCGGCCACGACGCCACCAGTATCGGGCGATGCGTCAGGTGGGACCGTCATGCGGCTTCTCCACGATGTAATCGGCGAGCAGCGTCGAGCGCCACGGCGCCAGGGCAAGCTCTTGCAGCGCGCGCACCCGGGCGCGGTAGCGGCGATGCGCGGATTTCGGCGCGGTATGGTCGGCTTCGTTTACGATCGCGAGCGCCTGCCCGAGCAGGTCGCGGACCCAAGCGGCACGTCTTGCACCAGCGGTGTCTGGGTCGTCCGCCTCCAGCTCCTCCCACAGGCGTGGAAAAAAGTCGCGATCAATCGCGTGATCGAAGGTGGCCAGGAACGGGTCCGCCTTGCGCGCGCTGGCATCGTGGCGGAGGTCAATCCGTTCGGGACCGTTCTGGAACAGCGCGAGCAGCGCCGGACGCAGCACGCGATACTGCACCTCGCCAGCCAGTTCGACGCGCCGGCGGGCGGCCTCGGCGGCGGGATCGGTGGCGCGGCTGCCGCTAAGCATCTGCCGCACACGACGCGACAAAGGCACACATCGTTCGTGGTATCCCTCCGTCTTGCCCTGGCCGCGTACGAGGGCACGCGCAACCAGGGAAAGCCCCTCCGGTGCGTCGCTGTCAGCGGTTTCCTGCAGCAGCGAGGGTCGGCCGTTCTCCGGGAAGATGAGTTCCACCATGCGGCGGTAACCGAACCCGCCGGCATCCACGGTCAGCACCTTCGCGGTGCCATCCTTCTCGGTGCGGGACGGCGCCCAGGGATCACCGGTCAGGCCCCCCTTGGTGAACACGATGCGCGGCACCTTCGACGCACCAGCCCGCGCGCCGATGACCCCGTCTGTGCGGACCAGACGCACACGACGGCAGATTTCGATGTAGAGCGGGTCAAGTGTCGTAACCTGCAACGACGTCGTGCCGTCCCAGGGCAGGAGCCAGACCAGGGCGGTCCCACGGTCTACGGCATACCCATATTGCTCTGCGATCTTCTGGCGTTCCGCGTGCAGGCGCAGCATGTCGCGCCGGACATGGACACCCGGCCCACCGGGCGGGGAGATGCCGAGTGCAGCCCGGTTGGCGAAGCCACCGTTCATACGGCTGATGCCGTAGTTGCCAGCACCGAGGAAGCCTTCCATCGTCTGCAAGGTCAGCAGCGCGAACAGCCAATCCTCTGGTGCCGCTTCCACCATGATCGCCTGTTTGAGATCGTGATTCTTGGCGGTCACCAGCATGTCGAGCCCGTCGGGCGTCGCGATCTGCTTTTTCAGTGCCGCCAGTCCGTCCGGGATAGGCGGCTGCAACAGGGCCGGGCGATCGAACGGCGTCACCAAACTCCAGGCATCGTCGTTCGGGTCATCGGGCGTGAGCCCGCGCAGCAGGTCGCGCCACGCAGTCTCGTCCGTCGGTGGATCGGCCACGCCCGCCGCATGCAGCGCGATCGCACCAAGCTGCGAGAGAAACGCATGCCAAGCGTGGCGCTGATGTGCCCGCAGCGCCGGAAAGGCGGAAATCCGATCGGCCATGAGGGCCGCGAAGACACCCGGCAAGGTCAGCCGGCACTCCGCCTCACCCAGGCCGGCACGAACCACCGCATCCAGCAGGACGTTCATGGCCGCACGCTCCGATCTGACCGTGGAAGATACGCGTCAATTCCGTTGCAATCCATATCGGTCGTAACGAAACGCCTGGACACCGACACGAAAGTCGATCCCGCCGTCCCGTGTCGCCACGTCCGTCGGAACTGCGTCGCCGATCTCGCCGGTCAGCAGGTGCGCCGGCACACGGAGGTGCTCGACCATCCCCCCGAACGGACTCGGGACGAGAGGCTCGAAAGCCAGTAGCAGGTCAGCCGCTCCCAGCCGTGTCGCCAACCGGTCGTCGGCATCGAAGACCAGCCGGTCGAATGGCAAGTCTCGGTCCAGCAGCGCATATCCCGCTTGCGCCACGTCGCCGGCACAGGCTCCCGCCACCCGGTTGAAGCTTGCCCGCCAGGCCGGGGCCTGGGCCCCCAGTTCGTCCTCGATGGCAGCCAGATGCGCCGGATGCGTTGCGCGCTCGACCAGCATCCGGTTCATCGCCGGAATCGACCACACGGCGTGCGCCTCCAGCA
>PLTJ01000469.1 GCA_003164455.1 Acetobacteraceae bacterium | reverse complement strand
GGGGATCTGGAGAAAATGGCGGCCGACGACACGACGCGTAACGATTTGAGACATGAAGAACTTCTCCCGACTGGTCAAGTGCCCGCCTCGCGGCCAGCCCTGAAGGCGCCGCCAGGGCGCCGACAGGGACTGGCCCTGGACTATTTCTCAACCACCGATTTTTCTGGGTTGATCAGGAAAGCCCAGCACAACGCGCCGGCGACCAGCACTCCCCCGGCGACGAAGAAGGGGGCCTGCCAGGAGCCGAATTGCACGAGAGCGCCGAACACGAGCGGCGATATAGCACCACCGATGTTGCCGGCCATGTTCATCACCCCGGACACAGTGCCGGAATACTGTCTGCCGACATCCATGGTCACCCCCCAGGACGGCGCGATGACGCATTCGAGGAAAAACATCGAGCCGGTCAGGCAGAAGATGGCGGTGTAGGCGTTACTGGCCATCGCCGCCGGCACGATGAACGCCGCGCAGCCCAGCAAGCCGACGATCGCGACGAGCCGGGGCCCCAGCTTGACGTTGTCGGTTTTCACCAGCAGCCATCTGGTCGCCAGCCCGCCGACCGTGTCGCCGACGACCCCGGCCCACAGCGGCAGCGAGGCGAAGATACCGGCCTTGATCAGGGCGAAATGACGGAACTCCACCAGGTAGGACGGCAGCCAGTTGAGGAAGATCCACAGGCAATAAGAATAGGTGAAGTAGCCGAACATGATGGCCCACATGTTGGGCGAGCGGAACAAAATTCCCCACGGCAGCGACGACACATGCGCCCCTTCCGGCGGCTTGATGTTGCCCTTCTCATCGGCGCCACGGATGTAGGCGAGTTCCTCCTTGCTGACGGCGGCCACTTCTTCCGGCGTGTTGCGGTAGGAAAAATACCACAACATGGACCACAGCAGTCCAACCGCGCCGGTAATGTAGAACACCCATCGCCACCCCAACGCCACGATGATCAGCATCGCCAGCGGCGGCGCGACGGCACCGCCGAGCCGGCTCGCGCTGTGGGAAATGCCCTGCACCAGGGCGCGGTCATGGCGGGGGAACCAAAGCTGCATGGACCGGGTCGCGGTCGGAAACGCGCCTGCTTCGCCGATGCCGACGAGGAGCCGGCTAGCAGCCAAGGAACTGATCCCGGTGGCCGCGCCAACTAATCCGACCATCACCGACCAGTAGGTGAGGAGGGCCGTCAACACGCGCCGGGGACCGAATCGATCTCCCAGCCAGCCACCCGGAATCTGGAACAGCGCATAGCTCCAGGAAAAGGCGCTGAATACGATGCCCATCATGATTTTGTCGAAGCCGAATTCCTTGCTAATGACGGGTGCCGCGGCGGACATGTTCACCCGATCGAAGTACGTAATGAAATACATCAAGGAGATCAGGAACAGCACAAACCAGCGTCTCCTGCTGGAACTCCTGGCTTTATCTGTCATGGCGTTCTTCCCTTCTTGTTGAGTAACATTCGCATACGCAACTACGGCTTCTGGCGCAAGACCCGTGTTGTTATCGTTCGTGTCAAGTAACGGTAACTGCACACGGCTCTCAGTTTGGCGTTCATGACTATACCTCCCCTACCTTTCAAGCAAGGAACCGCATGATCTGCACTGCGGAAACTTGCCAACCAACCCGTTTGCATACCAACGCACACTGAGGATGCACGAGGGGATGTCCCGGCTGATGTTGAAATAGGTGGGTCGGCGTTGCCCGCCTTGAGCCGGTAGGTTCGGGGTGTCGAATCCACGAAGAAAGGCAATGCCATGGAGAAGAATGGCACATCTGAGCCCGCCGATGCGACGGCGCTGGTAACCGATGCCTGGCAGGCAGTTGGCGCGAGCTTCGAGCGCTTCTGCCTGACGGCTGGGGTCGCAACCTTGGCCAAGATGATGGAAGAGGACGCGATGCAACTTTGCGGCCGCCGCTATGGGCGGTTGAACGGCAAGACGGCGCACCGCTGGGGCAAGACCAAGGGGACAATCGACTTCCACGGCGGCAAGATCGAGGTCGAACGGCCTCGGGTGCGGGCGCGGTCGGGCGGTGAGGTGGCGCTGCCGAGTTGGGAGGCGGCACCGACGGAGGATTGGCTTAGCCAGTGGACAATGAACCTGATGCTGATCAACGTCTCGACCCGCAAGTTTGGCCGCGCGGTGCGGCTGCCCGGCGGCGATATCCCGGCCGCCAACGGCTTTCGCCGTCTCAAGGCCCATCGCCAACTGCCCTTCTTGAAAAGCGCCTTGGCCGCTCATGGCGCCAGCCACAGCGTCAACCCCGCTCTTGAACAGCAAAGTGCCGCAGCGTAGCGTCCCTGTCAGGTGCCGCCGGCTCGGCCAATTTCAACAAAAAGCAGGACATCCCCTCCTCGCTCGCATCGCCGCAATCAAGATCCTTCTCAACAAAGCCAAATCCCGCGGTCCCTCCACGATGGTGGCGCTTGCCGCTTCACCCGGATGTGGGAGGGCCTACCAGCGTGTCACCGTGTAGGTGGGCACAGTCGTCCGCAGCAGTTCGACCGAACGGTGGGGGTTGTGGATCCCGCAGGCGCATGGGCGCGCCAAGTCGACGCTCGCCTGCCAGCATGACGTCTTGCCTCGCTTGACCTTGCGGATGGCGTCGCGGACCAGCCGCGGCGACACCACTGCATGACCGCACATGGTGGTGAACTGGCGGATGTCGGCCGGCGGCAGGCGCTTGGTATTGCCGTGGATGCCGAGCGACAGGTTGATGGTGTGCGGGTTGAGGCCCACCTCGGCCGCGATCTCGCGCACCTGGTCGATCAGCCCGCTGACCATGATCGAAATGCCTTGGTCGGCCTGCTTGAGGCCGATCAGGAGTTCCTTGATCTTCTCGCGGCTGGAGAAGGTGGAAAAAACACGTGTCCCCTCGGTGCCCTTCGAGATGCTGTCCAGCACCTGCTCGGGCGTGACCTCGCTGTAAAGGTTCTTGCGCAGCGTGGTCTCGCACATGTTGTCGGGACCGACGCCGTAGAGGATCTCGACGTTGCGCCGGACCCGCGCCTGACTCCCCTTGTAGTTAAAGCCGCGCGCCGGATAGATGAAGACGCAATAGTCGTGCAGGAGTGAGTCCCGGGTACCCTCGCGGTGCAGGCTGTGTGTCATGTTTGTCCCCTCAATCCGTCGCGCGCCCGAGGCCCATATTAATCTTGGCATTGGGCCGCCATGGCAGACCTTCCTCCTCCAGTAGCTTCAGTATCCGCGGCTGGATGGTCAGGTTGGGCATCAGCGTCGAAAAGATGTCGAGTACGAAGACGCCATCGACCTCCTTGGCGACCTCCTTGGCGGTGCGCAGCACCAGGCGCGCCTTCTCAAACGGAACGGCGATCTCGATGATGGCGCTGAGCACGCGTTCATTGAGCATGTCCTCGCGCAGGTCGCCGGTTTGCGGATTGGCGTACATCGAGTGGATCGGGTTGCACGCCTCGATCTCGGTGATGCCGTTGCGGGCGAGCGCGCGGCTGATCTTCTGCACGTCGACCAGTGTCATGCCGAGGGTCGGGCGGCCGACTTCGATGGCGATTCCGACCTCGTCGGGGCCGACCCGGCCAGTGGCATCGTTGGTTTTCGATTCCTCAGTGCCGCGGCCCTGGATTCCCGTCGCCTCGTGGGTCGAGGTAGGATCGCTGAAGAACTTGCGCATCGCGCGCGGAAATTCGTAGACCTGAGGATGTTCCTCGATCGCGTCCACCGGACAGATCGCGACCCGCAGGCAGGTGCCGCATTCCAGGCATGTCACCTGGTCGACGGTGCTCTTGAGCCCGGCGAACGAGATGGCGCCCACGGGACAGAAGGGTTGGCATCGGCCGCAGCCGACGCAAAGGTCCTGGCGAATGATCATCTGGTTCTTCCCCCTTTCACCAAACGGTCCCCAGCGAGACGGGACCATGCGGCGGGTGCAAAGGCCCGGGTACGGGTCTTGAGGTGGTCCAAGGCCTCGGCGGAGACGTCGCGGCCTTGGACCATGAGGGCGTGCAGAGGCCCGGCGCCCGAGATGTCGCCCACCAGGGCGCCGCCCGCGATCCTTCCGCCCTCGAGGAAGAGCTCGCGCCAGACACCGGAGGATTCGCCGCGCCTGGAGACGACGGACGTACCCGCACCGGCGCCGCCGAGGACGACGATCGGCGTGCCGGCGATGTTCTGGGCGTTGACGCGGGTGACTCGGGGGATCGGCACCGGCGCCTGCCGGTAGACGTTGGCCCCGGCGTAGCGACCCTGGACGACCGCCTGCGGCCAAGTCCACGGGTGGTGGAGCCCGTCCCGCCGCACGGCGACGGCATCACCGAGGGCGAAGATGTTGGGATCGCTGGTGCGCAACGTGTCGGAGACCACGAGCTCGCCGTTCTCGAGCAGGCCGCTGTCGGCCAGCAAGCTGGTCTCCGGCTGCGAGCCGATGCCAATGAGGAAGGCCTGGCAGGGAATCCAGCGGCCGGTGGAGATGTGCACCTCGCTCAGCGCGTCGTCGGCATCGGTGCGGTAGTCGTCGACGGTGGCGCCAACGTGGACGGCGATTCCCATCGCCACGAGGTGCGCCTGCATGGGTGCCGCAGCCTGCGCTGAGAGCACAGTCGGCAGGATGTGCGGCTGGCGCTCGACAAGCGATACATCGTAGCCGGCCTGCCGCATGAACACCGCTGTCTTGGATCCGACCAAGCCGCCGCCGAGTACGACAATGTGCTTCCGGCCCACGATCCAGTCCCGCACCTTGCGGGCCATCTCGAGGCTGCGCACCGGAAAGGCGCCCTTGGGCCAGGATCGCTTGCCGAACACCGGCGGCACTACCGGGCGGCCACCCGGGGCGATGATGAGACGCTCATAGGCGAGCGCCTCGCCGTCCTGCAGCACGACGCGACGGGCAGCTGCGTCCACCGAGCGGACGCCGACGCCGAGACGCACATCCAGGCCGGCATCGCCCACAGGCTTCCAGAAGAACAGCTTCTCCTCGGCAAGCGTGCGGACCATGAACATCGGCAGCAGCGTCCGGTAGTAGCCGATCTCGCGCTCGCGATCGATGAGCGTGACGGACTGGTCCGGATGGAGCCGGCGGCATTCCAGCGCCGCGGTCAGGCCGCCGACACCCCCCCCGACGATTATGATGCTGGGCATCATGTCACTCGTTAAACCACGCGCGGATCTCGTCCGCCCCGATCGGCTTGTCGACTTGCGTGAGCGAGCCGCCGGACGCCGCGAGCACGTCCTTGAGCGTCGCCATCACGGCCTTCGAGCCCCACACCGGCAGCGGCGTCGCGACGAGCACGCGCACGCCGTGCAAGGCCAGGCCCAGCGCGAGCGCTACATCACGGCTGTCGCGAAGGCCGGCGAAACAGGCCCCCTTGATGCCACCGGAGCCGGCCGCCTGGACGACCTGCACGGCTCCCGCCTGCGGTCCGACGAGGACCGCGGGGCTCTCGTGGGCGCCGTCGGCGAGCCCGGCCTTGGCCATCCACAGGGCCGCATCGCCCCATGCGACGACCGTGCAGCCGTCGCCCATCAGGGCCGGCGCCACCTCGGTCGGCAGCCAGCCGAGCGACTGATGCGGGGTGTCAAAGCCGCCGAAGAGGGCGATCGGCTTCCGGTTTCCCTTGAGGGCGCCGGCGACCGCCTCGGCGCCGAAGTGGACGACACCCTTGCCGACCTGGCCCGCCTCGATGCCTGCGTCGGATGCAGGGGCGGCGGGATGCGGCTGGCGACTGCCCTCGAGCCCGAGCGGAATGCCGAGCCGGCGCGCCAGCGCAAGCAGGCCCGGATCGGCATCGGGACCGGCGACGAGGGTCGAAATCCGCTGTGACACCAGCGTCAGCTCGGCCTCGCCCGAGGTGCAGGCGAAGGGCAGCAGGGCGCCGTTGACAAGCGCCCAGGAGCCGAGGGAGACGGCGCGCGTCCCGGCCAGCCCCGCCGCGGTGTCTGCCGCGATCGTCCCGGCCACGCCGATGGCGGGGGCGGGGGCGAGAATGCCGTATCCCACTTCGAAAGCATGGCTGCCGCTGCCGTCTTGCGCCTTCGCCACTACGCCCTCGGCAAGCCGCAGGGCCAGGCGCAGCATGGCGGTGACGCTCGCCTGCGGCCGTCGCAGCATGGCGGCCGCCGCCGGCGCCGCGTCGGCCCCCGACTCGATGGCGCCGTCGAGACACAGCCGCAGCAGGTTCGCCGCAACCATTCCGTCGCGGTCGAGGCCGCACACGCCGGCCTTGGCGCCGCGACCGAACGGGTCGATGCGGCAGGGCCCCTGCATGCAGCCGAAGGCGCAGGAGAGGCCGGTGCGGACGAAACCGTCCTGCGGCTGCAAAGCCTCGAACCGGTCCCAGCTCAGCTCCAGGCCCTGGACGCTCGCCAGCCGCAGCAGCGCCTGGCCGACCGGATCGACAGTCTTAAGATGGATCGCTTCCATATCGTTCCCTCATATCGGGTTCAATCCGGCCGGATTATTTGGCCAGGTCAAGAAGTACAGGGACGGCGCCCGACGCGGCGGCCAGCCCCACGGCGTCGCGGCGCCGCGCGCGGTAAACCTCGTCGGCCGTGGCCGGGTCCACCAGCTCCAGCGCCTTGGTCGGGCAGACGTCGACGCACACCGGCTCCTCCATGAAGCCGCAGCGGTCGCACTTGAGCGCCAGCTTGCGCTCCGGCCACGGAAAGATGACGCCGTACGGGCAGAACATGACGCAGGTCCAGCAGCCGATACAGCGCGCGTCGTCGACCACGACCAGCCCGTCGGCGTTGCGCCGCAGGGCCCCGGTCAGGCAGGCGTCGAGGCAGGGGGCGTCGAGGCAGTGCCGGCATTGGACCGGCATGGACACGCCGGCAGCGCCTTCCACGCGCAACCGCGCTTGCGGAACCGGCGTCTCGCTAACGGCCGCAAGAAGCGTCTTCGCATCGCTGCCGCGTTCGGTCGCGCAGTAGAGCTCGCACGTCCGGCACCCGGTACAGCGGTCGAGGTGAACCGCGATCACCTTCATGGAACAGTCCTTCCTCCGCATTGAGCTACTCATCATCGTCGTCCCGAAGGTCGAGAAAGCGCGCACCCGCCTCGTGTGGACTGGATTGCAGCAGCCGGCTCCGGCCGTCCAGGCAGTGCAGGCGCATCGCTTTCGAGATCTTCCTCGGATTGCCACCGCGCAGCGCATCCAGGATCGCCTGGTGCTCGTTGCACGATTCCTCGAGGTTGGAGCCGATCAGGAGCGTCCGCCGGCGGTAGAGGTGAAGCTCCTTGTTCGTGGCCTCGTAGAGACGGGCCAGCCGCTTGTTGCCCGTGAACGCCATCAGGAGCGAGTGGAACTCAAGATTGAGTGGATAGTAGCTTTTGAGATCGCCGCTTCTGGCGAAAGCGCGCATCTTCTTGAGCGGTGCGTCGAGCTGCTCGATCTCGGCATCTGTCAAGACCTGGGCGAGGATCCTGCCCGCGAACCCGCACAGCGCGGCGCGGATCTCGTACAACTCGATCACGTCGTCGAACGCCAGCTTGCGGACGAAGACTCCCCGGTTTCTCTTGATCTCGACCAAGCCGGCCTCCTCGAGGCGGCGGCACGCTTCGCGGATCGGGCCACGGCTCATGCCCTGCTGCTCGGCCAGTACTTTCTCGTTGATGCGGTCGCCGCCCCCGAGTTCGCCTTCTACGATCATGCGCTCGATCTCCTCGTAGACGACCGAGGCGAGCGACTGGGTGCGGAGGATCTCAAGCTTGTCGGAGGTGGTACTCTCGGTCATTGCGATATTGCGCATCGGTTGGTTTACAGCATGTACGGATAGTCGGCGATTAATTGCCGATTGTCAACACCACCTGGGAAGCCTTTGGCACAGGCGGTGGCGAGGCGGGCGATCACGGAGGTCAGGCTGCGCGCCGCGGTGGGAGAAACTCCCGGCGGCCGGGTGGTGGGGAGGGCACTCGTACGACGCGGCATCAAGCGGGACGTGATTGCCGTTCCGCACGGCTACGGTCACCGCGAACTGGGCGCGCAACCGCGGCAGGAAGACACGCACATCTTCGCCGCGCTGCCCGTCAGCGACGCCGGGGCCTCCCTGAACGAACTCGGCCTTCCTGATCCTATCCGGTCGGGACTGTCCGGACGGGTCGATACGATCTCGGGTGCCGCGGTGCGTCAGGGACAGCCAGCGCGAATTTCGAAGGCGTAAAGACCCGTCAGCTGGTGGCACCGGCCGGAGCACAGGTACCGGCACCAGCCGCACCGATGACATCGTCGGTTCGATGGCCGCCGGCCATGTTCAACAATGCAAGACGAAAGCTGATGCGAAGTCAGCGTGCGGTAGCGACACCGTCGTGTGGGCGAACACTCGATCTCCACGCCACCCGCGCCCGGCGCGCTATGCCAGCTGCGGCGTCCCACACCTATGGGCTGCGGTGATGGTGGCTCGATCGCTCGATTACCATCCACCGCTGAAAAGAAGAGCGTTACCAGCGGCCAGAACTGGTCTCGCAACTGGTGTCAACTAGATCGGGCTCAGGGGAGCGCCCCGAACCATAGCTCTTTCAACGGTCACTCTGGCCGATGTCGAACAGCGCGCGCAGTCGATTGACGGCGCTCTCCGGGGTGGCGACCATCGGCCAGTCGACTTTCGACCCCGCTGCGGACAGCGCCCGCGAGGTCGAGAAACGTGCGAGCATCCCACAATCAGGCGGCCCGGCGCGCCCGGGCGGCGGCGCAGATAGAAAGTTCCATGTTGGTGGCGTCCGCAATGCCGCGGCCGGCAATGTCGAAGGCCGTGCCGTGCGTGACGGTGAACACCGGCACGGGCAGGCCACCGATGAAGTTCACCAGCTCGCCGAACTCGGCGAGCTTGACGCAGGCATTGCCATGGTCATGGTACATTGACAGGACGACGTCGTAGCCTGCCTTTTCGCGATCGACAAAGATCGTGTCGGCCGGCATCGGGCCCAGTACCCTGATTCCCTCGGCGCGTGCGTCCTCACAGGCCGGAGCAATGTGCTCCATTTCTTCGGTGCCCATCAGGCCCTCTTCGCCGAGATGTGGGTTGAGCCCCGACACGGCGATGAGCGGGTCGGGATAGCCGATCAAAGCCAGGCTCGACTTGATGATCCGTAGGGTCTTTAGGATGCGTTCGCGGGTACACAGGTCCGCCACTTGGCGCAGGGCCACGTGGTTGGTGACGCGGGCTAGAATATACTTCTTACCCATCACGATCTGCACCGACGCTTTGGCCCCGGTGTAGTGGCGCGAGATGTCCTCGAAACCGGAAAAGTGATAACCGCCGTCGTTCATGGCTCGCTTGTTGTTGGGTGCGACGACGACGGCGTCGATCTCGCCGTTCATGGCAAGTCCGATGGCGTGCTTCACCGTGTCGCCGCTGAAGCGACCGCCCGTGGTGGTAATCCTGCCCCGCGGGCAAGCGGCCACGTCGAGATTGCCGACTTCGATCACCTCAATGGAGCCGCGTGCACCCAAGGCTTCGGCGGGCGAAGCGATGGGCCGGATCTTCAGGTCGGAGCCGATCGGGCCAAGGTCGCGCGCCAGCAGTTGCGCACTGCCGACGACGATCGGGATGCAGGCATCGCGCACGCTATCGCGCGTCACCGCCTTCAGCGTGATTTCCGCGCCAATACCGCCGGGGTCGCCGCTGGTGATCGCGACGATCGGCTTGTCTGCGTTGGCCATGATATTCTCCTTCGTGTGCCGGCGCGGCTGGACGCCGACTTCGTGATCGATGGAAGAGAGACGTGCAGGATCAGTGGCGGGGTAGGGACGCGCGGTCGGGAGACTGTCTGTTGTGGCGAGAGCTCGCTGCCTCAGGACCGCGCCTCCGTTGCCGACCCACCGAGGATCCTGGCAGTCGCTCGCTTCAGGCGGCGCCGTTCCGAAGGATCCTCTGCTCTGAGCGGGCCTCATTTGCAACCTGTCGGCGGCGTCGCGGATCACGGAGCGTGATGCGGATCGTGGCGACTGGATTGCCTATAGTAGATCACCGGGGTTGAGAAAATTTCATAAATCGCATCTATTATTCATATTTTCTGAGTGAGGTGCTCTCATGGAGACCGGAACGTCGCGGATCGGCCGCATCAACCTCAAGCTGTTTTCGACGTTTCTGATCGTCGGAGAGACGCTCAGTTTTCGGGCCGCTGCCGAGCGCATGCGGCGCTCGCAATCGGCGATCACGGCGCAAATCAAGCAACTGGAGGCCCAAATCGGTGTCGCCCTGTTCCGGCGCACGACCCGCGACGTGCAGCTGACCCCGGAAGGCGCTAAGCTCCTGGTCAGGGCGCAGCGAGCGCTCTACGAACTCGATTCCGGATTGCGCCAACTGCACGAGGCGGCCGATCTGGGACGCGGGGCTATTGCACTGGCATGCTCCTCGACCGTCGCAGCCTCTTTCTTGCCGTCGATCCTGTTGCGCTTTAACGGCGAGTTTCCGCAGGTTCGCGTCACGCTGCGCGAGGTGCAATCGCCGGAATTCCTGGACTGCCTGAAGCGTGGCCACGCGGATTTCTGCGTCGGTCCGGCGATTGATGATTTGGCGGTCGAATCCGAGCCGCTGTTCGACGATCCGATCATTGCTCTCGTTCCGCGTCGCTTCATGGCGGCCAAGCGGACATCGATCGGCCTCCACGACCTCGCTGGGCTCCCGCTCGCCCTGTTCGGGGCAGCGACGGCAATCCGTAATCGGGTCGAGAAAGTGTTCCGTCAACGCGGATTTCACTTCGACGTCCAGTTCGAATGCCGGCAGGCTCACACCCTCGTCGCGCTCGCGGAGGGTTCGCTGGCAGTGGCCGTTCTGCCGCTTTCTGCACTGAAGCACCACGATCCCCGTAACGCGGCGGTCCTGCGCATCAGCGATCCGCTGATGCACCGACCGATAGCGATCGTGCGGTTGCGCAGCCAAGACCTTACGCCGCGCGCCGAGCGCCTTGTGCAACTCCTGCGCGAGGAACTGGGGGCCGGTTATGTATCAGCCTTGGTCCACGACCTTACCATCCCAAGCGCCCGGCACCGACCGAAATAGGTCTCGACCAATCCCTGGTGGCGACGATCCGGAACGTATTGGGATGCATTACGCTCAAATCCGGAGACGGTCCGGGCGCCGTGCCCACCGGCGCTGGTGCGTATACTGGCGCTGAGCGCCACCGGACCGGCAGGGCGTGTGCTGCGCAACCGCACATCGTCTGCCTCAGGCCCCCACGGCCAGCCAAGGCAACGAGGCGCAACTGACCGCGCCGCACGGTCCGCGCGCAGGGCGCCTCGCCAGCCGCGGCATGCCACACCTGCGAACCGCGGCGACGGTGGCTCGATCACCATCCGACAGCAACCCGCGGCGATACGTGTGATGGCGATACGTGTGATTCGGCGTGCAATTTTGGCTCTGACGCACTTTCGGTGCAGTCGAAACCAACAAGCAGACGTAACCCGCTGATCGAGCTGTGGAATGCTGGGGTCTCGAGCGGTACACCACGTGCGCCGTGGCGCAAGGCGTCGAAGCCAACAATTGCTAATAATATCAATCTCCTACACGTCACGGGTGCCTTGCACCCGCACCGAAAGTAAGTCAGAGCCCTGGTTTGGTGCGTATTCACATCGTCGCCGTGACGTCGCCGGGCGGGCACCTGCCGGGCGGCGCAATTTGGCCATTGTGGCCATTTGTATTCCGGTATACAACTCCGCGTGAAAGTCCCCAGACAACGACAACGGGCCCACCCGTCATGATAAGTCATTCCTCTGCATCGGCGCATGTTGCCAAACCCCTTTGGCGCCAAGGGTTGGGTACAGGTTCTGGTCGCCGCCGCGGCCGGCGCCCCCGTCGGGGTGCTCTGGCCCGTGGTCGGAATTGCGGTCAAACCTCTGGCCGATATCTTCATTTCGCTCATCAAGTTCAGCATCACCCCGCTGATATTTCTTGTTGTTTGCGCCGGCGTCGCCCAAGTGGGCGACATGCGCAAGGTCGGGCGCATCGGCCTCAAGGCCTTTATCTATTTTGAGGCGGTGACCACCATCGCACTGCTCGTCTGGACAACGGTGAGCAATCTCGTTGATTTCGGCTCGGCGGTATCCCGTCCATCGGCCGACCAAGCGAGTACCGCGGCACAATTCATGCGTGCCCACGCACAGACGGCGAGCGGCTTCCTTCTTGCCATCGTTCCGGACAATCTGTTTGGTGCCTTCGTTCACAACAATGTCCTGCAAGTGCTGTTCATTGCCCCGCTCGTCGGCGCTGCCCTCGTCCATCCGGGCGACGCCGGCGAGCCGATCCGCAACGGGCTTAACCGTTGCACGAGGCTGGCGTTCGGCGTCGTCAACATCATCGTCATGATCGCCCCCTTGGCGGCCTTCGGGGCGCTGGGATTCTCGGTCGCGAAGTTCGGTGTCAGTACTCTCTATGCCCTCGGGCGTGTCGCGAACGACCTTGGGGTTAGTTATCCCCACCGGCTACTCGTTCAATCTGGATGGGGTGGCGATGACCCTGCCGATGAGCGTGATGTTCATCGCACAGGTCTATGGCATTCATCTTGGTTTCGGCCAACAGGTCAGCATATTTCTGCTCATGATGCTGACCTCCAAGGAGGCCGCGGGCGTGAGTGGCGGTGCGTTTGCCGCTCTGGCCGCGACCGTGATCGTCGCTGGCCTGCCCCCCGAGGGATTGGCTCTTCTGCTGGGCGTGGACCGCTTCATGTCGCAAGGGCGGTCGATCGTCAACACCATTGCCAACGCCCTGGCGGCCGTGGTGGTGGCCAAGTGGGAAGGCGAGTTCGATGCCGAGATGTGGGCGGCAACGCGCAATGCTTCCTCCGAGTCTCCCGAGTTGCTCCCGGCCTCTGAAGCCGCGCTGCACGTCCAACATTCCGCACCTTGACGCCAAAGGAAGTCATTCTTGGACAACGTTTCATCGCAGCTACCGTGCCTTGCCCTGCTGATGGGCGATTACACCGGTATCGGTCCGGAACTGGTCGCCAAGGTGCTGCACGACCGCCACATGGCTGCGGTGGCGCGGCTCGTTCTGGTGGGTGATGCGCGGGTTCTGGCGGCCGGCATGGCCGATGCCAAGGTCAGCGTAAGCTGGACGCGGGTCAAGGATGCGGCCTCGATCGATTGGTCTTCCGACGCGGTGCCGCTCATCGATCTCAAAAACATCGATCCCGCCACTATCGTGCGCGGCAAGGGCTCCGCCGAATCGGGCCGTCTGACCGGCGAAACCCTGAATTACGCCATTGAGATGGCGATGCGTGGGGAAGTGGACGGCATCACCTTTGCCCCGCTCAACAAACGGGCAATGTTCGATGGCGGGTGGAAATTTGCCGACGAGCATCAGATGTTCGCCAGTCTCCTGGGGCACAAGGACTATTTCAGCGAGATGAATGTCCTCGACGGCCAGTGGATGTCGCGCGTTACGGGACACATGTCCATGCGCGATGCTCTTGACGCCATCACCGAGGAGCGCATCGGCAAGGCGATCACACTGGCCGACCGGATGATGCGGCGGGCCGGGATCGCCGAGCCACGTATCGCCGTTGCGGCGCTCAATCCGCATGGCGGGGAGAGTGGCCTGTTCGGCCGCGAGGAAATCGAGATGATCCGGCCGCTGGTCGAGAAGATGGCGGCGACCGGAATTCATTGCCGCGGGCCGTTCCCGGCGGACACTGTATTCCTGAAGGCGTTTGCCGGCGAATTCGACAGCGTGGTGTCGATGTACCACGACCAGGGGCAGATCGCCACCAAGCTCAAGGGCTTCAACAGAGGGGTGACGGTTACCGCGGGGTTGCGGACCATATTCACCACACCCTCCCATGGTGTCGCCTATGACATCGTGGGACAGGGAATTGCCGCAACCGGAGCCATCGAAAATGCGATGGTGCTGGCGGCGCGCCTGGTGGAGCGTCGCTCGGCTGTCGCTACCGCCGCCGCGTGGCAGACGCCGGTGGCTTGAGCCGCGAATGGGCGGTGGATCAAAATGAACGACGAGACGTTGCTGTCGCCGCTGGATAGTTCCAGCAACGAGACCCTGGCAGGACGCATTGCCGACCAGCTCAAGCGGAAGATCATCACCGGCCTGTTGAAGCCGGGGCAAAAGCTGGTGGAAAAGGAAATCGCGGCGGCATTCAATGTCAGCCGTACGCCGCTGCGTGAAGCCCTGGCCCGTCTGGTGAACATCGGCGTGGCCGTCAGCATTCCCTATCGCGGCATTTTCGTTCGTTGCATCAGCGCGGTCCATGCTCGAGAAATCTACGAGCTGCGTATCGGCATCGAAGGGGTGGCGGCGATGTTCGCGGCCGAGCGGGCCAGCGACAACGATCTTTCCCGACTGAAGAACCTTCTCAGCGCCATGGACAGAGAGGAGGATACGGGCGACGACGCGGCCAGTCTGAAGCTGCTTAACGAGCAGTTTCACCGGGCGATAGCCGAAGCAACAGGCAATACCGTGCTGGTCGCGCAGATTGACGATCTATGGGGTTGGGTCAGCCTGACCCGGACAAACGCATGGTCGGCTACCGGGCGCGGCGGAACCAGCCGAATCGAGCACCACGCCATCTGTGAGGCGATCTTCCGGCACGATCCAGCAAAGGCCAGACAATTGGCCGAAGACCATGCCCGCCGGGCCTGGACCAACGTCGAACCGTTTCTGGTTCGCACGTCGGCGACGACCACCAACATCGGATCTACGGCAGAAGACTCGTTTCGGCACGCTGGCACAAAGCGTTTCAGACGTTGATCGCTGTCAACTACAGAGGGACATATGAAAACGTCCTCCTCCACGGCGCGTGACGCTCTGCCTGAAGAATCGAGCAGCGACCCGGCATCGCGACGATGGTCGCTTGCCCGTCTGTCGTCACCGGACATCATTCTCATTCTGCTGTGCCTGCTGTACTTCATTCTGTACATGGACCGGGTGAACCTTTCCATTGCGGCCACCGCGATACGCAGCGAGTTCCATCTCAGCAATACCAGGCTTGATCTTGTGTTCTCGGCTTTCGGCTATGGCTACGCGGGGTTTCAGATTGCCGGCGGGTGGATCGGTGATCGGCTCAGCGCCCGGCGCACCCTTACCTGTTTCCTAATATTGTGGCCTGTCGTAACGATCTTCATCGGCTTTGCCACGGGGCTGGCCTCGTTGGTGTTCGCCCGCGTGTCCCCGGCATCGCCGAAGGCTCTGCATTTCCCAATGCCACACGCGCCATTTCCATATGGATGCCTGCGGGGCGCCGCGGTTTTGCCCAGGGAGTCACACATGCCAGCGCCCGGTTCGGCACCGCCGTCGCACCACCGGTCGGGTAACGGTGGTGATGCCGTGGAAACCGCTCATCCGGCGCATGGTGCCGACGATCGCCGTGTATTTCTGCCAGGCTGGACCTTCTGGATCTTCCTGATCTGGATTCCGACGTTCCTGCTGAGTCAATACCACGTAGACATCAAAAGTTCAGTGCTGTTCACTTTCGGAGTTTTCCTTTCCGGGGTCGTCGGAGACCTGTTGGGTGGCGTGGTTACCGACCGCATCTTGAAGCGCATCGGAAATCTCGCAACGGCACGTCGCAATATGATCATGCTCGCCTTCGCCGGCGCCGCCGTGTTCGTGACGCCCGTCATATTCCTGCGCCACGACGTCGTGCTGGTTGCCCTCTGCCTCAGCGGTTCGCTGTTCTCCCTGGATCTGATGATCGGGCCGATCTGGTCGGTGCCTATCGACATCGCCCCCGCATTTGCCCGCACGGCAAGCGGGCTGATGAACACCGGCTCGGCGGTGCCGAGCATTCTCACGCCGCAGATCTTCGTCATTATCGTTGACTGCACGGGCAACTGGAACATACCGTTCCTCGGTTCGCTCATCTTCCTGCTGATCGGATTCCTGCTGACCCTGCTGATCCATCCCGAGCGGCAGCTGCAAGTTCCAGCGGGACCGCCCGAGTCCTGACGGAAGTCTTCCCAATTCGACCTCCACCGAACGAGAAAGCCAACCATGACAATACAAGCGAAGACAGCGGAATTTCCGCAGATCGAGAACCTGACCCGCGACGTTGCGCGATTCGTCGTCGGCACCAATTATGACGATCTGCCCGAAGCGGTGATCGAAGCTGGCCGGAAGTCGATCCTCGATGGGATCGGCCTCGCGCTGGCGGGGTCGGTAGCACACTCGGGCGAACTGGTGCGGGCTCATCTGCGTTCGCTGGGGCTCGCCGCGGGAGCTGCCAGCGTCATCGGCACGCGGCTTGCCATCGCGCCACGCTTCGCCGCCTTTGCCAACGGTGTTGGCATCCACGCCGACGATTACGATGACACCCAGCTCGCGGTCGCCGCGGACCGGGTTTATGGGCTGCTGACCCATCCGACGGCGCCGGTGCTGCCCGCCACGCTCGCGGTGGCCGAGGCGCTTGGACGTTCCGGGTTGGAAACTGTACTGGCTTACCATCTCGGTGTCGAGGTCGAGACCAAGATTGCCGAGGCAATCGCGCCGCGGCATTACCAGGACGGCTTCCATTCGACCGGCACGTGCGGCACGTTCGGCGCGGCGGCCGCGGCTTCGCGGCTGCATAGGCTGAACGAGGAACAAACCCAGCGGGCCCTGTCGATGGCCGGCAGCCAGTCGGCCGGCCTGCGCGAGAATTTCGGCACCATGACGAAACCGTTCCACGCGGGGCGGGCGGCGGAGAGCGGCGTGGTCGCCGCCGAATTCGCCGCCCTCGGCTGGACCGCGACGGATCGGATCCTAGAAGCTCCGCGCGGCTTCTTCCATGCGGCCGGCGGAGGCTACAGCCCTGAGGCGATCGTCGGCCGGCTCGGCAACCCCTGGACCTTCGCCATGCCCGGCGTCTCCATAAAGCCGCATCCGTCCGGATCGCTTACCCATCCCGGCATGACCGAAATGCTTCGGCTGATTCGCACCCACCACATCACCGCCGACATGGTGACGCGGGTGGACGTGGGAACCAACAAGAACATGCCGAACGCCTTGATCCATCACCGCCCACAGAACGAGTTGCAAGCCAAGTTCAGTATGGAGTTCTGCATGGCCATCCTGCTGTTGGAGGGCCGGGCCGGGCTAGCGCAATTCACCGACGAGACAGTGCTGCGGCCGGACGTACAGACGATGATCGGACGGGTGAAGTTCGGCGTGCATCCCGAGGCGGAAGCCGCCGGGTACGACAAGATGACGACGATCATCGACATCCACCTGCAGGACGGGCGCACGATTTCCGGGCGCGCGGACTTCGGCAAGGGCAGCCCGGCAAATCCCATGTCCTACGCCGATGTCGCCGAGAAATTCCGTGGTTGTGCCGAGGCAGCGCGTTTCCCCGCCGATCGGGCGACCGCTATTATCGAGGCCGTTCGGCGCGTTGAGACAATGCCGGATATCCGCGAGATGACCGCGCTGGCCGTCAACACGCTGAACTGAACGATCGGCCAATGCCGGGTCCTGCCGGGCTGAGGCGCGTCGGCCGGCGAGGGCAGAGTCGCTTCTACGGCCGCGGCCGCGCCGCCGAATTTCCGCACCAGCATCACCGCGACCGTATTGCCGAGGTCGTTGATCGCCGACCGACCCATATCCATGAACGCGTCGACGCCGGCAATGATTGCCAGAGACTCGACCGGCAGGCCGACGATGGTCATTACCATGGCTACGGCGACCAGGCCGCCTGAGGGAACGTTGGCGGTGCCCTTGCTGGCAATCGCGGTGGTGATGAAGATGGTCAGCAGGGCCGACCCATTGAGCGGAACCCGGTAGGCGTCGGCCAGGAACGTGACGGCCAGCGCGAAATACACCATCGAAGCGTCGCGATTGAAGGCATAGCCCAAGGGCAGGACGACCGAGACGATCCTGTTGGGGACACCCATGGCCTCGAGCTTCGCCATGTGGACCGGCTGCGCCACTTCCGAGGATCGGGTGGCGAAGGCGAGAATGACTGGATCGGACCCGGTCACACTCCCCCTCCCGTCTTGGGCATCTGACTGGGTGGGATCCCCTGGCTGAAGCGGCACGCTGGGGGGCTTGCGTGGGGGAGCGAAACGGACTCTACGCTTCCTATGCCGCGTCTGAGCATCCCGGAGCTGACCCAGTACGAACGAGCAGACCTTTCGGTGCTGCCGCGGAAGGAGCTTGAGGATCTGGCGTGGC
>PLTJ01000106.1 GCA_003164455.1 Acetobacteraceae bacterium | reverse complement strand
GCCTATGGGGCAGCGCCCTGGCCTTGCCCTATTGCCCCGACGCGGGCCAGCGGTGGCGGAAGGCGGCGAGGGCCCGCAGCGCGGTCTGCGGGTGCACGCGACGTGCCACCGCTTCGCCGGGCGAGCCGGCCGGCTCGCGCCAGGCCAGCGCATCGGCCCCCAGCAGCCGGCAGCGCAGCCACAGGTCTGCGCTCTCCAGCGCGGCGCCGTCCGCCATGGCCGCTTCCAGCCCGCCCGCCCGGACCAGCAGGTCGCCCGCGAGCGCGATCCGCAGGCCGAGGCGGCCTGGCGCCGGGCAATCCGGCGGGGTGACGTCGCACGCATCGACGCGCCGGAGTGCCGCCAGCGCCGTGGCGCCGAGCAACACCGTCCGCGGCGCTCCGGCGGTGCAGTGGGCCAGGGTCCGCAATGCGGTGGCGGACGGCTCCCGCGGTTCCGCTTCCAGCACGGCAATGACCGCCCCGCGCACGATGCGGGTCGCCTCCGAAAGGATGTCGGCGACCTGGTCCGGGCTGCCGGCCCGCAGATAGACGAGGTTGGGTGCCAGGGCGGGGATCAGGGCGGTGCCCGGATCGGCGCCGTCGTCGATCAGCACGATCTCGGCTTCGGCTGCCGCCAGGGCCGGTATGAGCGCCGCCACCCGACGCAGTGTCGCGGGCGCGTCCGGTCCAGACGGCATGACGAGGCTGAGCGCTGGCCGGCCGATCAGCGGCACGTCGAGCGGGCCGGCGACGCGCCGCAGGCCGTCCAGTGCAACGGCGGGCGCAAGCGGGACGGTTTCGTCGCCGGCCCGGACCCGCGCCGTGAGCAGCGCTGACAGTTGCCCGAAGGCGTCCCGTAACTGGTCGGCCTTGCTCGTCCCGGCCCGGCCGGCGAACAGGGTTTCCAGCCCGGCCCACAGCCCCTGCATCTGCTCGGCGGCGGCCTCGAGCGCCTCGCGATGCTGCGTCGCGAGCGCCGGGCCCTGCCGCACGATGCGCGCAAACACCTGCTGCGAGGTTTGATCGCGCGCGCTGATCACCACTGGGCCGTCGGCGGGGATCGTGCCGGGGGGCAGGCTCAGGCAGTAGCCGTGATGGCCATCGCCGACACCCTGAGCGATGAGGTCGCGGCGAAAGATCGTCGCGGCGACCGCGCCGACGCAAACGCCATCGACCAGGACTTCGGCGACCAGCCGCTGGTCGGGCCGATCACGCGACCAGACCCAACCCTCGACGGTGTCCCCGGGCTTCAGTTCGAGGTCGCCGGTGACGCCGTACGGGATCATGCCGGCGCCGCGGCACTGGTCAGGCCAGCGGGGCGGGGGAAAACGCTGGGCAGGAGCGACACCATTGCAGAACAATTAAGCCGTCAGCACACGGGCAGGCCAAGCGAAATATCGGTCCTCGACGGGCTGCGAGCAGAGTCGGAACGATATCGTCGTCCCGGTTGTGTCGCCCAGCGGGATTAGGGCGCCAAGGCAGACCATCGGTCGTGGAGCGGGACATCCTGTCACGGTGGCGCGGCCGACATTGCCTAAAATACTGGTCACGTGCATCGTACAGTATCGCGCGGTGGTCGATTTCTGCTAAAAAGACGCATGCGTGCACGCGCGACGCCGGCTCGCAATGATTTGCCCAACCCGGTCCAGACCACGCGCCTCCTGCGCGAGGTGTCCGCGTTGGAGGGGCTTGCCGTCCACCAGAGCGGGCTGCCCGCACCGGATGGGGACGAGGCCGACCGGATCGCCGCGCTGCACCGGGCACGCTTCCTCCGCCCGCTCTGCACCGGGCGTCTGGTGGCGCTGAACGGCGGCGGTGCGGCCGCCGGGTTGCTGGGCGACGTTGCCGCCAGCATGGTCACCACCCCCGGGGACGGCGCCGACGTGGTGCTGGCGCTTGACGCGGTGTCCCCGCAGGCCGTGCTGACCGCCGCCCCCGAGCTGGCGCAAGTGGTCCGCAGCGGCGGCGTGCTGGTCATGGTGAGCCGCCCCGACGCGACGCCGGACGGCGGCCGCTCGGCCATCGAGGCCGCGCTCGCGCGCCGCTTCCGCTACGTCGCCACATTCCGCCAGAGTCCCGTGGTCGGCACGTTGCTCACCGACGCGCGCCGCGAGGGCAGCCGGGTCGTGGCGCTGGCCGACGATCCCACGCCCGCAGGCGCGATGCTGCATGTCTGCTCCGCCGAGCCCTTGCCCGATCTCGCCGGCGGCGTGTTCGCGGCGCCGTCCGGGGCGATGGCCAGCCTTGTCACCAGCATGAAATACGCCGGCCGTCCTGTCGCGGTGTCTGGCCGCCGGGCGATCGTGTCCGCCAATCCGGTCGAGCTGCCCGAGGAAGCGCTGCGCGATGAGAACGCCCTCGAGCTGCGCCGTCGCGCGGTGTCACTGGTGGAGCGCCTGATCGAGCATGACGAGCGGATGCTCGATCTCGTCGCCGAAACCGCGCAACTCCGCCGCCAGTTGGAGGACACGCCCGCGCCTGGCGACAGGTTCGACGTGACGCGCACCCGGCACGGCTGGCCGCTCGCCGACAATCCCGAGATGCCGCCCGAAGCGCTCGAATTCTACGATCGCCGGGTCGATGACGACGTGGTCCTGGAAGGGCGGGCGGGCGAGGCCTTTCTCAAGCGGTTCGGCCTCACCGGCGACGCACCCGCGACCGCCGCCGCCATTGCCGCGCTCAACGCGGCGCCGCGGCGGCTGCCATTCGCCGGCGCCGGCGACATCCCTGATGTCTCCATCGTCATCCCCGTTCATGGCCAACTCGGCTACACGCTGAACTGTCTGGACAGCCTATTCCGCCAGGCGTCGCGCCACACCGCCGAGATTATCGTCATCGACGACGACTCGCCCGACGGCAGCGGCGACAAGCTGCCGCTGGTGGCCGGCATCCGCTGTTGCCGGCAGCCGGTGAACGGCGGCTTCATCAGCAGCTGCAATGCCGGCGCGACCCTGGCGCGCGGCCGCATCCTGGTGATGCTCAATAACGACACCCGCGTCGTCGCTGGCTGGCTCGACGAACTGATCGGCGGTTTCACGCTGTTCCCCCGCGCCGGCCTGGTCGGCTCCAAGCTGCTCTATCCGGACGGCTCGCTGCAGGAAGCAGGCGGCATCATCTGGCGCGACGGCTCGGCCTGGAATTATGGCCGCAACGACGATCCCAACCGGCCGCAATACTGCCACGCCCGCCAGGTCGATTTCGTCTCCGGTGCCTCGATCGCGGTGCCGGCGGCACTCTGGCACCAACTCGGCGGCTTCGATGCGCTCTATGCCCCGGCCTACAATGAGGATTCGGACCTGTGCTTCCGCATCCGCGCCGCCGGCCATGAAACCTGGTTCCAGCCGCAGTCGAAGGTCATTCACTACGAGGGCAGAACCGCCGGTACCGATACGCGGGTCGGCGTGAAATCCTATCAGGTGGTCAATGCCAGGAAGTTCCTGATGCGCTGGCACGAGACGCTGGCCGATCACAGGGCGAATGGCGAGGCGCCGTATTTCGAGCGTGAGCGCCGCATGCACCGGCGCGCCCTGGTCATCGACGCGACCGCGCCGACCCCCGACCAGGACGCCGGCTCAGTGACCACGGTGCTGAACCTGCGCCTGCTCCAGCAACTCGGCTACAAGGTGCATTTCGTGCCGCAGGACAACTTCCTGTTCCAGCAGAAATACATCACCGACCTGCAGCGCGAGGGCATCGAGTGCGCCTATGTGCCCTACGATACCAGCTTCGAATCGTACATGAGCCGCTATGGTTCTCTGTTCGATGTCATGCTGGTGTTCCGCGTCACGGTGGCCGAGAAGACGATCGCGGTCCTGCGGCGCCACGCACCACAGGCTTCGATCCTGTTCAACAATATGGACCTGCACTTCCTGCGTTTGCAGCGCGAGGCGGAGCTTGCCGGCGACGCGGAGGGCATTGCCGCGGCCGCGGCGATGCAGCAGCGCGAACTGGACGTGATCGGCAAGGTCGACTGCACCATCACCCCCTCGACCTTCGAGAAAGGGGTGATCGCGGAACTCGCCCCAGCCGCGCCGGCGCGGGTGCTGCCGTTCATGTTCGACTTCGCCGGCACGTCGGTGGGCTTCGCGCCACGCCGCGACATCTGCTTCCTCGGGGGCTACCGGCACAGTCCCAACGTCGATGCGGTGCGGTTTTTCGTCCGCGAGGTGTTCCCACTGCTCCGCCAGGCCGAGCCCGGCATCCGCTTCGTCATCGCCGGCGCTAACCCGACTCCGGAGGTAAAGGCGCTGGCGACCGACGATGTCATCGTCACCGGCATGGTGGCGGACCTGCGCGCGGTGTTCGACACCACGCGCGTGTTCGCCTGCCCGCTGCGCGCCGGCGCCGGCGTCAAAGGCAAGCTCGCCACCGCGATGTCCTACGGGCTGCCGGTCGTCACCACCTCGATCGGCGCCGAAGGCATGGACCTGCGCGACGGCGAGCACGTCCTGGTGGCCGATACGCCCGCCGCCTTCGCCGCTTCCTGCCTGCGCGCCTATCGTGACGCCGCCCTGTGGCAGCGCCTGTCGGCCGCCGGGCAGGCGCTGGTGCGCGAAAACCACTCGCTCGTCAGGGGGCGGGGCATCCTGGCGGAGGCGATCGAAACCGCCCTGCGCCACCGGCTCGGCCTCGACACGGTGGACTGAGCCCCGAACCCTACCAGGGCTCCGCCCTGGACCCGCCAAGGGCCGAGAGGCCCTTGGAACCCAATACTTTCCTGGCTGCGCCAGCAGCCATCAAACGATATCGAAATTCTATGTCCCTATCCGGTTAGAACAGGCAAAACAACCAAAGGTTGCAATGTCAGATAGCTTGACCGACTCGGTGTTCCATGTCTGAATCTTCTGCCGCAAGGACAGAAGGTCGCCACGAAATGTTGGAATTACACGTCTTCACGACTGATCAGGAGTTTGTTGCGGACCTAAATGCCGCCGATATTGACGGCGTTCGGGCTGAATATCGGCCAACAATGGCCTACGACTCCATGGAACACGTTTGCGAAATAGTCCTCACGGCGGCAATTGCGGAGGGACTTAGGTTGGCGGCGGCGATGATAGCGGATCGTCTAAAGAAGAAGACGCCTAAGCAAATGGAGGTTGATGGCAAAAACGTTATCAATGGTAATAATAATGTCTTGACGGTAGTTAACAACTTCATCGAACGCCATGATAAGGCCAAAGATTAGTCACTTGAAGGCATATTGCTGGATCGTGATTGTCCCTGTGCTGATATGCCAATCTTTTGGGGTGGTGGCACATGATCCGGATGCTGCGTTATTTCCAATACTTACATACATCGTCCCACTCATCAAAACCCCTCTTCAATTCAGAAAAAGTAACTGGATTATCTTCGAGAGATCCTCTAACGAGATTAGAACATTGCGAATCTGGTTTCCGGACATAAAAAGCCGCTGCATTAGACGCACAGGCCAAGCATAGACCCATGTTGGAGAGTTTATCGGCTACGTCAGATTCGCGCATTTTCTGTGTAGGAATTGCGCCCCTGACGACAATTACTTCAAAATCAATAGAACCATAGCTGACATCAGGCTTACTACCGATTTCACAGTTGACCAACTGCAACGCCAAAACATCACCCCCATTAAGCTGCACCTTCTCCGGATAGCAATAACCACCGTGGGAACAAAACATAGAACGCTTGGTAGCGGCGTCTATCCGATAAACGCTAATAGCGGTTTGAAATGAACCTCGTTTCAACACAGAAGTCGGGTCCTCAATAGCAGGGACATTTTGTAACACCCTTGCTTTACACAAATCATTCGACCATGCAGGGGCAGACTGAATCAGGCCCATCAATGCAAAGCCAAGAAGGAACATCTTGCGCATCGGGCAAGTCCTGTCGGATCACCAAGGAAGTGATATATGACAGGATGCTGCGGTGTTGTCTACCGTGAGCTTGAGAACCGTTCGGGTGGCGCGAGAACTGGGGCTATTCCGGACACAACTCCAGCGTGTGGAGGGAGGGCGTCCTGTGCTAACCGGATAGGGATAAAATTTTATTATGGGCTGCTACGCAGCCAAGAAAAGGAACGGGTTCCAAGGGCCTCCCGGCCCCTTGTTGGGGTGGACGGCCCCCCGCG
>PLTJ01000134.1 GCA_003164455.1 Acetobacteraceae bacterium | reverse complement strand
TACCGGCGTCCGAAACTCTTCACGAAAGCCGACCGTCTCCCCATGGGTGCCCAACCCGGAAAAGCGGACGCCGACGTTGGGCACTTGCCGCCGAGGTGTGGAGTGGCCGCCCTCGCGTTTGCCGCCTCCCCGGTAGACTGCTAGAATCATGCTGCAGCGGTCCAAGTTGCGCCGTGTCCACTCGGTTGAATTGCGCGTCAGCGCAGAAAGGTGCCGGTACCTTCCGATGAACACAGCGCACTTTACCTTGATGGTCGCGGCCGCTGCGAGTATCGCCTTTCCAGGCGCTCGCGCGGCAACAGCGCCAAAGTCCATCAATGAATTTTGCCAGGCGAATTCAAATCTGGATTTCCCTGACCGTGCCTTCTACAGGCCGCATTCCAAGGATGGCATCCTTCCCCGGGAGGTGGCGGCGGTCGGGGCAACGAACTGGCGCTGCAGCGATGGTAAGGTCTATGTCTGCGCCGGCGGGGCGGCGGGAAGCGCTTGCAAGAAGATGAACCCAAGCCGCGAGCCTTCCCAAGCTATCCGGCAGACGTGCAAGGACGATCCCGGACAGGATTTTGTCGCCACCGCTGTCATCGGCAACTCCTCGTCGACTTGGCGGTGCCAGGGCCCGACTGCCAAAATCATCGCGACCGTGCCGCTCGACGGCCGCGGATTCATGGTGCAGACCTGGGCTCCCCTCTTCGACGCGCGCGGCAAAATCAATACCGGCATCGAACTGGGCGCCGATCCCAGGTAACCCCGGCAACAGCCCAGCCACCATAGTTTGGTTAAGAAAAGGAATGGCAAATGAAGGCTATGATCGTACCGGGACTGGTTGCGCTGATCGCCCTTGGTCCTGCGTCCGCCGTTCATGCCGAAGGCAGTTCCACGACGGTATTCACATGTTCGATCGGCAAGAAAACGGTTTCCGTGACGCACGCCGACGGTCGGCTCACCTATCATTACGGGACTGGCATCAAGGACGAAATGTCGATCGTCGGTATCCCAACCTCGGGAAACGTCTTCCAGATGACCCAACGGTTCGCCGGAATTGAATACCAGCTTCGGTTCAAGAACGGCGAATACAGCTACATCGTCTATGATAGCGAGGGCAACAGTCGGGTGGGCGCCGCCGCGAGTTCGGGCCTTGTGATCATGCGGGGCACGAAACATATCTCCGACCGGTCGTGCGCGCGGTTTACAGAGTTCGCGGTCTCCCTCGACTCCCTTGGAATTCCAGAGGATACAGACACTTATTCTGCGATGTAGGCCGGCGGTGATTCTCAAGACGGGCGGCGGCTTTCAGTCCAGCGATCGAATTCCATCCGATCGCCCATGCGGGGTATCCACACGCATGACGCTTATAACGGTACTCCGCATCCTTTGCGCACTTGTCGCATTCGTTCTTGGTGCGCTTGTCTTCTACACGGGGGAGCCGAGCCATCTACGATGGTGGATGGGAGGACTGCCATTTGCCCTATGGGTCATTGGACCAGCAGTCGTCCCTTGCCTGATTGCGAACCATAAATCGCAACAATGGCTCTCCATCACGATGTTTCTGTATCTCGCCGTCTCCAGCATCTTCTCGGGCTTCGCCTACTACGATGCTTTCTTTCGGTCGAAATCGTCAACAGCGGCCCTGACGCTGGTTTTCATCCCGCTCTACCAATGGCTGGCGATCGCCCTTCTGCTCTTGCTTTGCTTGGGCATTCGTCTGGGCCGTCGCGGCGTGGAAAAATGGAGGTCGGGGGCGCAGTGAAGCCGCGCAGCAGCGGTGGCAACCAGTCGGTGGGGAGCGGCCTACCGGCTAGGGCGAGCATGGCGATCCGTCCTGAGCCCCTTCGCGCCAAAGATATGGAACGCCCTGCATATCGCAGCCACGATTCGCGCACCTGGGGGTCCGCTTTCGGGATTGGGGAAAGCACCGTCGTATGGCCGACGTGGGCGCAAAGCCCCCCCGGTGCAACCGCCATCTTCGCCTGCTATCCACGCATCCCGGCTGTCACAATGCCCGGTCCCGGCCCGGCCACCCTCGTCACCCCCCGCATCGCACCGCACGGCGAGGCACCGGCCCCGCCCACCCATCATTCCCTTGCACTCGCCCCCCTCTTTGTGCTAGGAATATATTCGTGAACGACGCACCCACCCCGGTCCCGGTCCAAGCCTTCGCCCCCGACCTCGCCCGTCGGGTCGGCATCATCCTCGTCACGCTTGCCGCCCTGATCGCCCGCCGTTTTCTGCACGAGCCGCGTTTCGCCGCCCTCATCGTCCCGCTCTGGTCCCGCCTTCAGCGCGCCGCCCGTCGCTTCGAGCGCCTGATGGCCCGCCTCGCCGCCGGCCGTCTCCCAAAACCCCGCGCATCCGGCCACGGCGGCCCCCATCGCAGCGCCGACACCCTCCCCACCGGCCGCGGCTGGCTCATCCGCGCCCTCGGCCCCGAGGCCGCGGCCTGCGCCACCCAACTTCAGGCCCTGCTCGCCGAGCCCGCCGCCGCCGAACTCCTCGCTCTGGCCCCTGCCGCGCAGCGCATCCTCCGCCCGATCAAGCGCATGCTCGCCATCGGCGCCTTCGCCCCGCGCCCGGCCCGCGCCGCCCCCGTGGCCGCGTCCCCCCTCGCCTTCCTGCCGCCCGGCAAGCTCGTCGGCCGTTCCCCCGGCTTCACCTGGTACGAGGTCCCGACACCGCCCGCGCCCGCCGCCTGACCCGACCAGCCCAGGTGCGCCCTAATTGTTACGATATCGTATCTAACGCCGTGCGCGGGATGGCCGCAAAGCAATCGGTCATGCCGTCCCGGAGCGTACACCCGGACTTTTGCCCCTGTTGCCCAGGTTCGTCAGAACGCCGCCGCCGGAAAATCGTCCTCAACCCAGGTCATACTCGCGGGCGCTCTCCTCCCCGGCGAGAACACGGCGGATGCCGAAAGCCAGCGATTCAAGCTCGTTCTCGCCGGCCAGGATCTCCACCGGCGCGATGAACCGGACCCGCTCCACGATCCAACCGGTGAACAGCCTGGAGTGGGCAATCCCGCCGGTCAGGACGATGACATCGACATCGCCGGCCACGACCGTCGCCAACTCGCCGATGCTCTTGGCGACCTGGTAGGCCATGGCGCGGTAGACGCGTTCCGCGTCGCGATCGCCAGCAGCGATCTTGCGCTCCACTTCCACGGCTGAACTGGTGCCCGTGTAGGCGATCAGTCCCCCCTGGCCGCGCAGCATCTTGCGCATGGTCTGGAATGAATAGTCGCCTGAGTAGCAGAGATCGATCAGCGGGGCACAGGGAACAGCGCCGGCCCGTTCCGGCGAGAACGGCCCTTCGTCGTCGGAGACGATGTCGACCATCCGGCCCGCCTTGTGAACGGCCGAAGTGATGCCTCCACCGAGATGCGTCACGATAATGTTGACGCTGTCGTATGGTTTGCCGATCTTTTCCGCCACCCTGCGGGCCTGCGCCCGCATATTGAGAACGTGGGCGATGACGCGGCGGGGCAGCGCCGGCATACCGGAAAACCTGGCCTCATCGCAAAGCTCGTCGACGGTGATGCCGTCATAGATATAGGCGGGGATGCCGAGCTTCTTGCCGAGTTCAAAGCCGATGACAGGGGAGACGTTGGAGGCGTGCTCGTAGACCGGCCGATTGATCAGTCGCTCCACCATCTGGGCGTTGATGCGATACGCCCCTCCCTTGAGAGGCGGAAGGGCCGCGCCACGGGCGGCAATGGCATCGAGGCGATTGATATCGATCCCCGATTTTTCCAAAGTATCAAGGACCGTTTGCTTGCGCATCTCATACTGCGACGCGACCGTCGGATAGTTCGCCAGGTCTGCCGCGGAATGTTCGATGTCGGCGCGGAATCGTTGCTCGGCGTCTTCGTAGACGGCAATCTTCGTCGAGGTCGAACCAGGATTGATGGCGAGAATGACCTTCCCGTCAGGCATCGGCGAACTCCGGGCAGGCCGCGGCGGCCAGCACAATCGACATATGCTTGTCCGCCGCGGGGGATGATCGGGAGGTGACAACGACAGGAACCTTGGCACCGACGATGAAACCGGCAAACTTGGCCCCGGCTGAAAACATCAGCGCCTTGACCAGCAGATTGCCCGAGACGAGGTTTGGAACGACCATGAGATCGGCATCCCCGGCGACCGGACTCCTGTACCGCTTGATCGCGACGGCTTCCCGGTCGATGGCGAGATCGTAGGAGATCGGCCCCTCGACAATACAGCCGGCAATCTCCCCGGTCTGATTGAGACGCTTGAGTTCGGCGGCGTCAACGCTTTCGATCAGTTTGGGGTTGATATGTTCGGCGGAGGCCATCACCGCGACCTTCGGATTATCGATCTCCATGGCCGAGAGAGCGGCGACGGCGTTCTCGATGATCTGGCGCTTCTGGGCAAGATCCGGCGATGTGTTCAAAGCCACGTCGGTGATGGCGAGCAGCTTGTGGTATGAGGGAATCTCCAGGACGGCGAGATGCGACATGATTCTTCCGGTCCGCAGCTCGCTCTTTCTGTCGACGATCACCTTCATCAGCGCTGCCGTCTCGATCCGCCCTTTCATCAGGACCTCGACCTTGCCGGCGTGGACCAGGTCCACAGCCGTTCTGGCGGCAGCGACCGGATCGGGAACGTCGATGATCCGCAGCGTCGCGGCGTTTACGCCTCTCTCGGCGAGCCAGGCCGCGATCCAGGACGCATCGCCGATCAGGATCGGCGTGACGACCCCTTCCTTCACCGCCAACAGAACCGCTTCCAACGTATGGGCGTCGTCGGCTGCGATGACGGCAACACGCCTGCCGCCTTTCCTCCCCCTCAATCGCGTGACGAGTTGCGAGAATCTTGAGGGCATCATGTCGACACCTCCAGCAGGCCAAACTCTAAGGCGCAATGACGTATAGCGCTGCCGCCAGTCCTGGTCCACGCCCAAACCGTTCGCGCGTCTGCTCCGCCGGTGCCGACAGAGGACCCGGCGAACCCGCAACGGCGCCCGACAGCCCGTTTGGCGTGGGTTGCGGGAATGAAAATGACGGGGACGACGGACCCTGGGCAATGGACCGCCGAGCATCCGGGTCATGAACGAACGGAAATTTCTTTTGTCGCATCGTCAAATCCCGGCACCCCCATCGCGCCAAGCCGGCAGCGGGACCAGCGCGCAACATTGTACTGGCCCCGATGGGTCGGTAGTAATTATCGTTCAGACGACACCGCGTGTCATAATTGAAAATTGTCCTGGTCTGCCAGGTTCGACAGACCACCGTCGTTGTTTCAATCTTGTTGACATCTTCCGGGGCGCCCACTAAACGATATTGCTCCATGTTTGGTATGGAGGTCTGATGACCCATCAGAGCCACGCCGGTTATACGGGCCAGGCGCATACCAGTGCACCACCTGCCGGTTTGTCGTTCCCGCTTGAAGTGCGGGTCCATGGCCGTGGCGGGCAAGGTGGAGTCACCTGCGCAAAACTGATTGCCACGCTCTATAGCCAGATGGGTTTGCACGTGCAGACCTTCGGCGATTATGGCAGCGAACGCTCGGGGGCGCCGGTGCAGGCGTATACCCGCGTGGATCGCTTTCCCATCACCAACCGCAACAAGGTCTATAAGCCGGACCACTTGATCGTTCTCGATGAGAGCCTGATGGGGTCCCAGGTTCTCTCGGGCGCGGCGCCGGGCGCAATGCTGCTGCTCAATACCAGGGCCGGACTGGATAGCTACGCCGGTCACTATGTGAACTGTCAGCTCGGCACGGTCGATGCCACCGCGATCGCGCGCGAACACGGCATCGGCAGCAATGCGGTGGTCATCGTCAATACCACCATACTTGGGGCCTATGCGCGCCTGCTCGGGGTGCCTTTGACGGTACTGGAGACAGCGTATGCCTCGCTGGGCCTGAGCGACGATCTGGCCGCCGCTCAGTATGCCTACGACGCTGTGCGGATGCGTGATGTCGTTCAGCCCGGTAGCGGCGCCGACACTTCATCGGTGCCGAATGCCGAGGTGCCGCCGGTTCGCCTGATGAGCGAGCACAGCGTGGACTACCCGCCGACTCTCCTGACCGGAGCCTGGAGTTCACAGACGCCGTCGTATCGGGAACATGACGCGCCCTGCAATTCGGCCTGCCCGGCCGGCAACGATGTGGTGGGATTCGTTCAGGCGTTAAAGAGTGGCGGAGCGGAAGCGGCCCTGGCAATCCTGTTGCGCACCCAACCGCTTCCCTCGGTGTGCGGCCGTGTTTGTCCGGCACCGTGCATGCAGGCATGCAACCGAAAGTCGTTCGACGGCGCGGTTAACATCCGCAGCCTGGAGCGTTGGATAGCCGACCACTCCGACCTGCGCCCGGTTCAGCACCCGGCCGAACGGCGCCGACGCATCGCCGTGGTGGGCGGCGGCCCGGCCGGCTTGAGTGCGGCCTACCAGCTTGCGCTACGCGGACATGGAGTGACGCTTTACGAAGCGGGCCCAGCGTTGGGCGGTGTTCTGCGCAGTGGCATTCCGGCCTTTCGTTTGCCGCCGGAGGCACTGCAGCACGACCTCGATCGAATCCTCGCGCTGGGTATCGACGTGCATTGCAACAGCCGCCTGGACAGCGACGCGCTTCAACGCATGCAGGATGACCACGGTGCGACGATCGTCTGCACCGGATTTGGGCCGGCCCTTGATCTTTCGATACCGGGAACTGAACTGGACGGCGTGGAGCAGGGATTGGTCTTTCTCGACCGGGTGAAGCGTGGTCCGGTGACGGTCCATGGGCAGGTATTGGTGGTGGGCGGTGGCAACACCGCGATCGACTGCGCGCGCAGCGCGCTACGCTGCGGCGCCGTCTCGGTAAAACTCGTCTACCGTCGCGGCCGCGAGGAAATGCCGGCCATTGATGAGGAAATCCAGGACGCCGAGTCGGAAGGCGCGCGCCTGATGCTGTACCGACAGCCGGTCGCGTTCATGGGCAATGGCAAAGTGTCTTCTACCTTGCTCGCGGAAGTGGAAGCGGGTCCGCCCGACGCCAGCGGCCGTCGCCGTCCGGTGGTCACCCAACGCACATCGACCGTCGCCTGCGACAAGGTTCTTCTGGCGCTCGGCCAGACCCAAGAGTTGGATCTGCTGCCCGGCAACTGGCAGGTACGGAACGACCGGGCGTGGCAAGGCGATCAGGCCAAGCAGATCTGGTTCGCGGGCGACTGTGCAAGCGGCGATGGAACCGTGACACACGCCATCGGCAACGGGCGGCGGATAGCGTTGGCTGTGCTGAGCAGCCTGGAGGATGCGGCGGACGAATCGCCGACGGAAGCGACCGCTCCGGTTGCTCCGGCGCAGATTCGCTTCTCCCACTTCGAAGTCACGCCGCCGCACCGGGACAGGCAGATCCCGCCATCCGTGCGCCGAGCCAACTTCGAGGAAAGTAACCTGGGACTGAGCGGACCGGAGGAGGCCGGGCGATGCTTCTCCTGCGGTCATTGCACGCATTGCGACACCTGCTTGCTCTATTGCCCGGACGGGGTGATTCGCCGCAGCGAAGATGGCTATCGGATTGACTCGAAGTACTGCAAGGGCTGCGGCATGTGCGTCGCAGAGTGCCCGCGCAGCGCGATGGAAATGCATGAGAAGATTACCTGATTACGCAACAGCCTCCGCCCTGGTCGCTTTCCCGGGCGCCCGATGAATCGGCAGATCCATCTGGGGGAGTTTCGGCGCAATGGCTTGTAGTGGTTTATGCGACGACCGGAGTTGGCTGAGCAGGCGTAGGCAGGGAAGAACCAGCACGAGGTAAGTGCATGTCGGCAAAGTTGCTCAGCGCCAATCATGGTGCCGCTTTGGCTGCGACCCTGGCGGGGCGAGCCAACCGCGCGGGACGCGGCTTCTGCAGCGGTGTCTACCCCATCACGCCGTCGACCGAATGCATGGAATTTCTGTGCCTGCAAGAGATCGAGAAAGGCCGGGTCGTGCGCACCGAAAGCGAGCACAGCGCGATGGGTGTCTGCATCGGTGCCGCCGCGGCGGGTGCCCGCACCTTCACCGTGACCTCGTCCAACGGTCTGGCCTACATGGCCGAAAACTGCATGGCGGCGGCCAACCTGCGCTTGCCGGTCGTACTGGCGGTGGCCAACCGGACCCTGGGGCCGCCCTGGAATCTCTGGACCGACCACGGCGACGCCCTGATGCTGCGCGACTTCGGCCTTGTCCAGTTTTTCTGCGCCGACAATCAGGAAGTTTTCGACACCATCCTGTGCGCATTTCGGCTGGCCGAGGATCCGGACGTGATGATGCCCGTCATGGTCTGCATGGACGGCTTCATCCTGTCGCACAGCGTGACCATGACGGAGATCCCCGACCAGGCGCAGATCGATCGTTTCCTGCCGCTCACCGCGATTCCGCATCAGCTCGGTGATACGCCCCACACCCTGGGCCAGATCGAGGTGCCGCATCAGACCGAGGCGCATCGCCAGCAGCATCACGCCGCCATGCTGGGCGTACCGCTTGTGTACGCCGCGATCCAGGACTCCTTCGAGGCGATCTTCGCGCGCCGGCCGGCCGACGCGGTGGTGGCGTACCGTGCCGAAGATGCCGACACGCTGATCGTCTCGATGGGCACCATCGGCGCCACCGCCGAACGCGCGGTGGATATGCTGCGTGCCCAGGGGCATCGCGTGGGCGCGTTGCGGGTGCGTTTGTTCCGCCCGCTTCCGGTCGCGGCGATCAGAAAGTGGTTCGCCGGCAAGCAGCGGATAGCCGTCATCGACCGGAATATCAGCCTGGGCTTCGGCGGCATCCTGTGGGGCGAAGTCCAGGCCCTCGCCGACCCGGGAACGGTGGTGCAGAACTACCTCGCCGGGCTTGGCGGAGGCGATGTGCGGCCCGAGCACATCACGGGCATGCTGGCGGATCTGCTGCCGCGCCAGATCGCGGGCCAGCCGGCGATGGTGGAGGCGGTGTGATGGACGAGCCGATGCTGGGCGGCATGGCACAGACAGTGCTCGACCGTGCGCACCCGTTGCTGCGGCCGGGAAACACCAACTGCGGCGGCTGCGGCATGTCGAGCCTGTTTCACATGATGGATCACGCGGCCGAGGACCGCCGCCTCCAGTTCGTCATGCCCGCCAGTTGCGCCGCGGTTTGCGGAGGGGTCTTTCCGCTCAGCACCTTTGGCGTTCCGGCGCTGATGACGACGTTCGCATCGGGATCGGCGGTGGCTAGCGGCGCGGCCGCTGTGGCGCAGCTCAACGGCGAAGATACGCGGGTGGTCTGCCTCGCCGGGGACGGGGGCACCTATGACATCGGCGTTTCGAGCCTGTCCGCGGCGGCCGAACGCAACGAGGACGTTCTTTATATCTGCTACGATAACGAAATTTATGGCAATACCGGCGGGCAGCGTTCTTCCGCGACTCCGGCTGGCGCCATCACCACCAATTTGCCTGAAGGTAAGACGCAGCAAAAAAAAGATATCCTGTCCATCATGGCGGCGCATCGAATTCCCTACGCTGCCTCGATATCCCTCGCCCATGCCGAGGACGCCGTGCGCAAGCTGCGTTGGGCACTGGACCTCAAGGGTTTCCGTTTTCTGCTTGTGCTTTCGCCTTGTCCCACCGGATGGAAATCCGAGCCGGCGCTGGGCATGGAATTGGTGCGGCTGGCAGTGCGTTCCGGCCTGTTCCCGGTACTGGAAATCTTCGATGGCAAGCGCCACGTGATCAACGTCGAGCCGGATTTTTCCGACGAAGCACTGGACATGTATCTGTCGCTGCAACGCCGATTCCAGAAATCGGGGGTCTGCGCGGCCGATCTGCGTCCGGATCTGGACCGGAATTGGCAAAATCTGCGGGTCCTGAGCGGACGTATCGTTCCGGCCAGGCGAGGCCCCTAAAGCATGATCGCTTCTGGTAGGTGAAGCGATCATGCTCTATGTCTTTGTTTGAGAGCGTGATTCACGCCTGCCGACGATTTCGCCTCAGGCGATCACGCTCTAGCAACGTTCGGGGAGGCATCCCATGCGTCGATATGTCGGCGAGCGGATCAAGAAGCTGCGCGAAGCGCAGGAGATGACCCTTGCGCAGGTGTGCAAACTGACCGGCATCGAAGCCGCTCGCCTGTCGGCCTACGAAGAGGGCACCGAGGTTCCCGCGATCGGCGCGGTGATTCAATTGTCGCGCGTCCTCGGCTCGAAGGTGGAGGGATTGCTGCATGGCGGCGGAACCGTCTCGGAGGCTCTGACCATCTGTCGATCGGGCGATTCGCTGGGCGGCATACAGGGCGATACCGAGCAGGCCTATTCCTACAGCTCGCTGACCCGGCCCGGCTCCGCGGGTCATTTGATGGAGCCGTTCCTGCTCAGCTTCGACCCCAACGTGCCCCAGGGTGCGGCGATTACCCATGACGGCCAGGAGTTCGTCTATGTCGTCGAGGGCGTCATCGAGTTGTTCTACGACGGGCGCAGCTACCGGCTTGAGAAGGGCGACAGCGCCTACCTCAGTTCATCGCGTCCGCATACTTTCCATGGCGTGGGCGACGGCGTCGCGCAGATGCTCGCGGTGGTGAGTTCCCCGTGATGGTTTGCCGGCCGGTCACTCCCCGGGTGGAAAGTCCGTGGAAGCGGCGAGCTCAGTTTGTGCTTCGAAGCTGGCGATCCGCTTGCGCAATGTCGCAAGGGTGCTTTCCAGCACCTGTGAGCCGAGTATGATGCGCAGCAACAAGCAGTGCATCTCTGCGGTCGAACTTGGCCGCCGACGGGCCGGATGAGGAAGCCCAGCGCGTAGATGCCGAAGGTGTCGAGCAACTGCACCGTCGGGGTTGAATTGGGAAAGCACGATTTGGCGAAATATAGCGCGAAGAAATTATAGACGTAGAAATCGTACCATTCGATCAGATTGCCGATGGACCCACCGAAGATCGATACGATACGACGCCGCTTCGTGGTGAAATCCTCTTCCGGGATCGTTGCCTGGCTCACCGTCGCCCCCTGTTTGCGAATCGGCCGGGCAACGGCGCTAGCAGAAAACAAGGCCAGAGGTGTTGGCCTTCCTACGCCGCCTCCGCCAGGGTGATGCGGTGCTGTGGCTTGGTCTGGATGGGCACGGCGGCGTACATGTCCTTGACCGCTTCGGTAAGGGTCAGGCCGGCCATGGCCAGGGGCAGCACGTGGCGGGCGCCATGCTCGAACAGACGGGCGCTGCGCAGGCGCACCGGCGGCACGAACAGGGCGGCGTCGCGGCGTTCCACCCGGAACATCGAAGCGGCCAGCAGGCGGCCGATCTGGCCGGCCGAATAGGGCTGGCCGTGCCCGAACGGGGTGCTTTCCACGTAGGCCCACAGGCCGCGCCGGTTCGGCGCCACCACCAGCAGCCGGCCGTCGTCCTTCAGCACGCGCCAGACCTCGCGCAGCAGGCGGCGGGCATTTTCGGCCGCCTCCAGTCCGTGCATCAGCAGGATGCGGTCGAAGCAGAGATCCGGGAAGGGCAGCGCGTCTTCCTGACCGGCACAGGACAGGTTGGGCAGCCCGGCCGGCCAGCGGACCGCCATCCCCTGGGCGGGCGTCAGCGCGATGCAGCGCTGAGCCTGCTCGCGCCACAGGCGCAGGTAGGGCGCGGCGTAACCCAGCCCGAGCACGGACAGCCCGCCCAGCGATGGCCACAGCGTGCCCAGCCGTTCGCGCAGCAGACGCGCGACCATCGCCCCCCGGGGCGTGGCATAGAAGTCCGCCGCTGTCTGCGCGTCGCTCGCCATGTCGTTCCTATAGCACGAAGGCGACGGGCCTTCTCCCCCCCGCGCCGTGCCGCTACAGTGGCCGCATGATCACCGCCCAACCCGTCGCGCTGCTGCGCGACAATTACGCCTGGTTGCTGCGCGACGGAGCCACCGGCGCCACCGCCATCGTCGATCCGGCCGAGTCCGCGCCGGTCGCCGCGGCCATCGATGCCGCCGGCGGGCGGCTCGACCTGATCCTGCTGACCCACCACCACGGCGACCACATCGCCGGCACCGACGAGGTCCGCGACCGCTATGGCGCCCGCGTGGTCGGCGCCCGCGCCGACGCCCACCGCCTGCCCGCGCTCAACCAGGCGGTGCGGGAGGGCGACAGTGTCGCGCTGGGCGAGTCTGTGGGCCGGGTGATCGAGACGCCGGGCCACACGCACGGCCACGTCTGCTATTATTTCCCCGACGGTGGCGTGCTGCTGTGCGGCGACACGCTGTTCAGCCTGGGCTGCGGACGCCTGCTGGAGGGCACGCCGGCGGAGATGTTCGCCTCGCTGCGCAAGCTTGCCGCCTTGCCGCCCGAGACCATGGTTTATTGCGGCCACGAGTACACCGAGAGCAACGCCCGCTTCGCCCTGCACGCCGACCCGGCCAACGCGGCCCTGCGCGCCTATGCCGCGCACGTCCGCACGTTGCGCGCCGCCGGCAGCCCGAGCGTGCCGAGCCGCCTGGCCGACGAGCTTGCCGCCAACCCGTTCCTACGCGCCCGCGACGTCGCGACATTCGCCGACCTGCGCGCCCGCAAGGACAAATTCTGAGGTGACGCCATGAAACTGTTCTACGCCCCTAACAGCCCGTATGTGCGCAAGGTGATGGCCTGCGCCGTTGCCCGCGGCATCGACCGGCAGATCGAGACGGTGCCCACCAACCCGCACGAATCGCCAGCCGGGTTGTTGGAGGCCAACCCGCTGTCCAAGGTGCCCTGCCTGCTCACCGACGACGGGGTGGCGGTGTTCGACAGCCCGGTGATCTGCGAGTTCCTGGACAGCCTGAACGGCGCCATGCCGCTGTTCCCGCCCGCGGGCCCGGGCCGCTGGAAGGCGCTGACGCTGCAGGCCCTGGCGGACGGCATCCTGGACGCAGCGCTGGTGCGCCGGGGCCTGGCCGGGGAGCGGCCGGACGCGGTGCGCCAGGCCGTCATCGCGCGGCAGAAAGCGGCGATGGCGCGCGCGCTCGACGTGCTGGAGCGCGAGCCGCCGCACAAGGCGCTCGACATCGGCACGATCAGCGCGGCGTGCGCGCTGGGTTACCTCGACCTGCGGTTTGCCGGCGACGACTGGCGGGCGGGCCGGCCTGTTCTGGCGGCCTGGTTCACGGCGATCAGCAAGGAGCCGGCGCTGGCCCGCACCGCGCCGCCCGGCGACGACTAAATCCGGCATGGTCGATCTGCGCGATTCCGCGACGCCGGCCGGCGCCGTGGTGCACGCGCTCGGCCTGCTGGCGCATCCCGAGGGCGGCCACTACCGCGAGACCTGGCGCGACCGCCCGGCCGACGGTGGCCGCGGCGCCGGCACCGCCATCCTGTTCCTGCTGGCCGAGGGCGAGATCAGCCACTGGCATCGGGTGGATGCGGCGGAACTGTGGATCTGGCAGGCCGGTGCGCCGTTGCGGCTGGAAGCCTCCGCGGACGGGCGGGACGTGTCGGTGCTGACGCTCGGCCCGTTGCTGGGCGAAGGGCACGAGCTGCACGGGCTGGTGCCCCCGGGCGCGTGGCAATCGGCGCACAGCCTGGGCGCCTGGACGCTGGTGACCTGCACGGTGAGCCCGGCGTTTCGTTTTGAGGGTTTCGACCTCGCGCCGGCGGGGTGGCGGCCGGGGTGAGGGGTCGAAGCGGCCGTACGCTCCGGGAGCCTCCGGTGGTCACTCCACCGTTGCTGGCGGAAGCGTTGCGGAAGTAGTCTGCCTGCCAGGAAGGAAGGGTGTGACGCCCATCTGGGAAACGTCGGTTGAGCCGGATATGGTCCTCAACCGGGGCGGCACGGGAGTCGGGCGCCGCGCCGGCATGCCGCCGGTCGTTTGAAAGCTTGTACAGAGGCTAAAAAGAGAGGAGACGAAGAGATGAACTGGAAACTGGATAGTGGGATTGCTCAGCTAACCAACCTCAGTCATGTCGGCATAGCGGTAAAGGATGCCGAGAAGACCGTGAAGTGGATGTCCACGATCTGGAACATTGGAAGTCCTCAGATCTTTGATTATGCACCCAAGAAGGAAGAGCTGTTCGTGGGTGAGCCGTTCAAGGTGAGGATTGTCAATGTCAAATTCGGGGCTTTCCCGATCGAGTTGCTCCAGCCATTGGATGACAAGTCTATTTGGGCGAAGTTCATTGCCGAGAAAGGCGAGGGCATTCATCATGTCGCCATGGGCGTATCCAATTACGACCAGATGGTGTCCCTGATGCAGGCGCAGAAACACCCGCTGTTGGTTTCCGCCATCTTCAACGGCGAGAAATGGTGCTATTTCGATACCGCGCCCGGTGGCATGGTTATCGAGTACCGCGAAGAGTACAACAAGATCCAGTAGCGTTGGCCACCGGGCCACGACGGATTATTTAGCGGCCCCGGTCAACATCGACTGATCTTCCCTTCGCCGGGTATCAGGTGGAAGCCCGCTTCGAGCGATCGAAGCGGGCTTTCGTTTGCGCCCCTTTCAGGTCCGCAGCGTTTCCTGGATGGTTTAGTAGTGTACGATTCGCTTCATGACGGATCGAGCATTCAAACGGGGAACGAGCCGCGAGCAGAGCAGCTTCCTGCCCGCGCGGATTTTTCCTACGATGCTGTCGGCGATGTCTATCGCTGCCCGCAGGGGGCGGTTGTCTGACCCGGAAGTCGCACCGGCGCACGGTGGAGCACTGGGAGCACGAGGATGTCATCGAACGGCATCGGACGCGGATGCAGGGTGCTGCCACGCTGATGCGCCGCCGCGCCGCGCTGGCCGCAACCTGTCCTATAGAGCAGGCTCCGCCGAATTCTTGCCCAGCCTCTGCGCTTATCCGCCCCACATTCCGTCTAAAAAACGAATAAAGTTTTTTGGTTCTTTTTTCAAAAAAGAACAAACTTCTACTGGTCTAGTCGAGCCAGAGCGGGTTGCTCCAGGCACGCTTGCCCCGTTCGTCGATCACCACGACGCGGACGTGGCCGCCCGGTTTCATCCGGGCCAGCGGCAGACGGGCGCCGCGCAGGCCGTCGCCGAATACCGCGGCCTCCGCCGAGCCGCGGCCGAGCAGCGTGATCGTGCTGGCGGGGCTGCATTCCACCACCACCTCGTCGCGGTTGACGGCGAGGGCGTGGATGTCGGGGCCCTGGGTGGAATAATAGCGGCCGGCCTTGAGCGCCGCGACCAGGGCGTCGGGCTCGGGGCTCGGCGCCTTCACCATCACCCAGCCGCCGCACCAGTCGGCGTATCTGAAATGGGCGTCGTCGGTGGCGCAGGCCAGCAGGCGGCGGCCGCGCGCCAGCAGCGCGTCCAGCATCCACCAGCCGTCGCCGCGATCGGTCTTCACCGCGCTGGTGTGGTTGTAGACCTCGACCGCGTGGGCGGCGGCGATGCTGTCGGCGTCGGCCATGGTCAGGCCGTACCAGGCGGGATGGGCGATGGCGACGAAGGCGCCGGCGGCGGCGCAGCGCGCGGCCAGTTCCGGACCGCTTTGATCCGGCGGGGTGGGGGCGAAATCTTGGGGAAGGCCGACCGCGAGGAGGTGCCACATCTCACCCAGTTCGGTCGCCCCGGTGTGGGTCTCGGCGCCGAGGATGGTGGTGAAGCCGCTGGTGCGGAACGGTCGGGTGTCGGTGATGGGGAAGTCGTATTTGGCCAGGAAATGGTCGGTCAGGGCGAGGAAATCGTAGCCGGCGTCGCGGTAGAGCGCGCACACGGCGGCCGGCGCGCGCGCGCCGTCGGAGCGGGTGGAGTGGGTGTGCAGATTGCCCTTGAAAAACCGGCCGGGGCCGGCGAACGGGTCGAGCATGCGGGTCTCCGACGTGTTGGCCGCACAGCATGGCACGCGGCGGGGCGGGACTGAAGGCGGCGGCACCGTTTGATCTGGGTCAAGGACAGCGGCCCATGGACATCTACGGTTATGGAGAAAATACTGGAGGAAGTTTCGCCATGCTGACCCGCAGCGCCTTTCTGCGCGGCTCCCTCGCTGGGGCGGCCGGCCTTGCCCTGTTCCCCAACCTCGCGCGCGCGGCCTCGGGCGAGGGCGGCGTGGTTGACGGGCGGGTGCTGGTCAATACCGCGTTCGGGCCGATGTGGCTGGTCAAGAAGGCCGGCAAGGTCGTCGGGGTGGTGCCGCTGACCCAGGACCTCAGCCCGAACAAGCTGCTCGAGGCGATGCCGGACCGGCTCTATAACCGTGCCCGCGTGCAGGCGCCGATGGTGCGCGCCGACTTCCTGCGCCACCGCGAAAAGAGCGACCGCAGCCAGCGCGGCACGCACGATTTCGTCGAAGTGAGCTGGGAGGACGCCGCCCGCCTGGTCACCGACGAGATCAAGCGGGTCAAGGAAACCTATGGCAACGCCTCACTGCACAAGGCCAAGAGTTCGTGGGGCAGCAACCACGCCCACCTCCACCGCACCGACCCGATGCTGCAACGGTTCTTCAACGGCTACGGCGGCGCCTCGACCTATTTCGGCAGCTACAGCAGCGAGGCGATTTCGCAGATCCTGCCGACGGTGGCGTGGGGCAACGTCTCCTCGGCGAGCGACTGGCCGGTGATCCGCGCCAACGCCAAACTGATCGTGATCTGGGGCGCCAACCCGCTGGTGACCAGCCGGGTGCTGTCGGCGCGCTACAATACCAAGGCCTGGCTGGACCTGAAGGGGGCGCCGGTCGAGACGATCTCGATCGACCCGATGCGCAACGAGACCGCGCGCGAACTGGGGTCGCGCTGGGTGGCGGTGCGGCCGAATACCGACGTCGCGCTGGCGCTCGGCATGATGCACACGCTGTACAGCGAGAAATTGTACGACGCCAAGTTCATCGCCGACTACACGGCGGGGTTCGCCGAGTTCGCCAAATACCTGACCGGCGAGACCGACCAGACCCCGAAGGACGCGGCCTGGGCGGAGCGGATCACCGGCGTGCCAGCGGCCACCATCGCCGAACTGGCGCGCAAGATGGCGGCCACGCGGACCACCATCGTCAGCGGCTGGTCGATCCAGCGCCAGCACCATGGCGAACAGGGGCCGTGGGCGCTGGTGACGCTGGCGGCGATGCTGGGGCAACTCGGGCTGCCCGGCGGCGGGCTGAGCTTCGGGCTGCATTACGCCGATGGCGGCATGCCGACGCCGGCCATGCCGGTGGTCAGCGGCATCAGCTCCGGCCCGGACCTGGTCAACCGCACCATCCCGATCGCCACCCTGTCCGATGCCTGGATGAGCCCGGGCAAGACCATCGAATACAAGGGGCGGACGATCACCTACCCCGACATTCGGCTGGTCTACATCGCCGGCGGCAACCAGTTCACCCACCATCAGGATACCAACCGCCTGATCCGCGCCTTCCGCGCCCCGGAGACGGTGATCGTGCAGGAGCCGTGGTGGACGCCCACTGCTCGCTTCGCCGACATCGTGCTGCCCGCCGCCAGCGACCTCGAGCGCGACGATGTCGGCCAGGTGTTGAACCTGGTGCTGGCCGCGCACGCCGCGGTGGCGCCGCTGTACAAGTCGCGGCTCGACTACGACATCCTGAGCGAGTTCGCCGACCGGCTCGGCTTCAAGCAGAAGTTCACCGAGGGGCGCGACGTGCTGGGCTGGGTGCGGTTTTTCTACGACACCGCGCGGGGGCAATCGAAAGCCTTCGCGATGCCCGATTTCGACACCTTCTGGAACGGCGAGGGCATCGTCGAGTTCCCGACGGGCAAGGGCACCTATGTCGATCTCGCGGATTACCGCGCCGACCCGCTGCTGAACCCGTTGGGCACGGCGAGCGGCAAGATCGAGATCGTCTCCTCCACCGTGGGCAAGCTGAACTATCCGGACTGCCCGGCGCACCCGACCTGGCTGGAGCCGGTGGAATGGCATGGTAGCGCGGCGGCGGCGAAGTATCCGCTGCAACTGATGTCCGCCCACGCGATGTACCGGCTGCACTCGCAGATGGACAATACCGTGGCGCATGACTGGTACAAGGTCGGCGGGCGCGAGCCGGTGCTGATCAACACGGCGGACGCCGCCGCGCGCGGGATCGTCTCGGGCGATGTCGTGCGGCTGTTCAACGACCGCGGCCAGACGCTCGCCGGGGCGCAGGTGACGGCGGATATCGCGCCGGGTTCGATCTGCCTGCACGAGGGGTCGTGGTACGATCCGGCGACGCCGGGGGCGCTGGGCGCGCTCGACAAGCAGGGCTCGGTGAACACGCTGACGCTGGATACGCCGCTCAGCTCGCGCTACGCCCAGGCCACGATCGCCGAGACGGCGCTGGCGCAGGTGGAGAAATACACCGGGGCGGCGGTGGTGGTGACCGCCTACGACCAGCCGGGCTGAGCCGGTTTGCGTGCCTTGTCGCGGCGCCGGCGATGCTGGCGTCGTGACGGGCACGGGTCATTGCAGTAGCGCACGCATCCGTTGTAGGGTGCTATGACCTTCAGGCCCCGCGAGGTCCCGATGCGTCGCATCCTGCTGTTCCTGACACTTTTCGCACTTCCCGCCGCCGCCCAGGCACCGGTGCCGCCGGTGCTCGATCTGGCCGCCCTGCCGACGCTGGAACCGGCGGGTCGGCAGTTCTATGAGCAGCGCTTCCTGCTCGGCAATCTGCGGCGCGCCTTCGCCGTGTCGCCAGACGGCAAATATGGCGGCAATTGGAGCGCCCACTCCGCCGAAGAGGCGCGCGCCAACGCGCTGAAAGGCTGCACTGGCAGGGGGGGCAAGGGGTGCGTCATCTATGCCGANNCTGCTCGCCGGCGAGGGCTGGGCGTTCGTGCCGGATGAGCGCTATTTCTGGCGCGGACCGGCCGCCGCACGCGGCGTGGTGGTGTTCGCGCATGGCTACATGGATGGGGTTGAATCCTTCGACGGGCAGCCGCCGCCCTACATCCGCGCCTTCAACAACGCCGGCTTCGACGTCGTGCGCTTTGCCCGCCACGCCGCCTACGACTACCGCAGCGACGACATGGCCCAGCACCTGCGCGAGGGATTGCGCGAGATGCGCCAGTTGGGCTGGAAGACCGTGGTCTCGGCCGGCCAGTCCCGCGGCGCCTGGAACAACCTGCAGGCGCTCGACACCCCCGACCTCGCCGATGCCGTCATCGCCGTTTCGCCAGCCAAGAACGGCACCGATTCCAGCGCCCAGGTCCTGATGGGCAACACCGCACTGTGGTCGATCACCGGCGATGCCCGCGCGGCGCGCACCCAGGTCGCCTTCGTGCAGTTCGTCGGCGATCCCTTCTACACCGACGGCGATAAGCGGGTGGCCATCATCAACCGCCTCCAGGGCCGGGTGGCGGCGCTGCTGGCGATCGACCGGCCCGATGGCTTCACGGGCCACGGCGGCGGCAACACCGCCGCCTTCGCCGAGCGCTTCGGCGCCTGCCTGCTTCGGTTCGCCACCGCGCCGAGCCCGCCGACGGGCTGCTGAGGCGCTTGCACAAGCAGGGTCGGCGGCGTTACCTGCCGGGCTCGAACGGACCGGGAGTGCCTTGCTCATGCGCGTGAAGGACGTCAAGAAGGTCGTGCTCGCCTATTCGGGCGGGCTCGATACCAGCGTCATCCTGAAATGGCTGCAAACCACCTACGGCTGCGAGGTGGTGACCTTCACCGCCGACCTCGGCCAGGGCGAGGAGCTGGAGCCGGCGCGCCAGAAGGCGCAGATGGCGGGCGTCAAGCCGGAACAAATCTTCATCGACGATCTGCGCGAGG
>PLTJ01000360.1 GCA_003164455.1 Acetobacteraceae bacterium | reverse complement strand
CCGCGCCGCCTCCGCTCCGGCTGACTTTTCCACAGCCCGCGTCAGGTGGTGGCGCGCGGCAGGATATGGAACGGTACCAGCACGCGGCTGGGCGCCGGACGGCCGGACAGCCGGGCCAGCAGGCTCTCGGCGGCCAGGCGTCCCATGGCGGTGCCGTCCACGCCGACGCTGGTGATCGGCGGCTCGCTCTGCCGGCACAGCTCGAAATCGCCGAAGCCGCAGACGGCCAAGCGCTCCGGCACCGCAATGCCCTGCATGCGCGCCTCGGTGATGATGCCAAAGGCCACCAGGTCGGAACCAGCCAGCAGCGCGGTGCGCGGGCCCAGCTTGGGCAGTATGGTACGCAGCGCGACGCGGCCGTCGGCGATGGTGTTGGGGGCGGGCAGGATGCACTCGGCCACCAGCTTGCCCCCGCGGCGCGCGATAGTATCGAAGAAGCCCTGCCGGCGTGCGCCGCCGCGTGTATCGTCCGCGCCCACCACGGCGAAGCTCGTGTGGCCGCGATCGAGAAAGAAATCGGCTACCGCCGCACCCACCTCGGCGTGGTCGAAGCCGACCAGCATGTCGGTGGGCGAAGCGGCGGCGTCCCAGATCTCCACCACCGGCACGCCGGCGTCGCGCAGCAGGCGGGCGACCCCCGGCGGATGCGTCGCCCCGGTCAGCAGCAGCGCGTCCGGCCGGCGGGCGAGCACGGCGCGGATCAGGTCGCGCTCGGCATCGCCGCCGCCATAGCCGGACAGGCCGAGCAGCACGTGATAGCCGGCCTGGTTCATGACGTCGGTGAAGGCCTGCACCGGGTCGCTGAACATCGCATTGGCGATGGTCGGCACGATGGCGGCGATCATCCGGCTGCGCCGGCTGGACAGCCCGCCGGCGATCAGGTTGGGCACGTAGCCCAGGCGCTCGATGGCCTCGCGCACCCGCGCGGCGGTGGCCGCCGAGACGTGCCCGGGTGAGTTGAGCACGCGCGAGACCGTCATCGGCGCCACCCCGGCGGCCGCGGCGACGTCGATGATCTTTACCGAAGCGGACGGGTCGCGTCGTCTGGCCAAGCGTGCCTCGCTGTCTGTGGATAAGTCATTGACTAACCTATCCCGTTCGTTTTGCCCAGGTAAGCCCAGCGGAGCGGATTGGCGTATAATAACCGGGCAAGGAGGAACGCCATGGCCAAGGACCAAAGCCACCACCTGAGCATCGGCAACCACCGCCTGCACCCCGAAACGCTGATGCTGGGCTACGGCTACGACCCCGCCCTGTCCGAGGGCGCGGTGAAGCCGCCGGTCTTTCTGACGTCCACTTTCGTCTTTGCCAGCGCCGAGGACGGGCGCGATTTCTTCGACTATGTTTCCGGCCGGCGCGAGCCGCCGGGCGACGGGTCGGCGGGGCTGGTCTATTCGCGCTTCAACCACCCCAACAGCGAGATCGTCGAGGACCGCCTGGCCGTCTATGAGGGCGGCGAGGCGGCGGTGGTGTTCTCGTCCGGCATGGCGGCGATCGCCACGACCATTCTCGCCACCGCCCGGCCCGGCGATGCCATCCTGCACAGCCAGCCGCTGTACGGCGGCACCGAGACGCTGCTGACCCGGACTTTTTCTTCTTTCGGCATCGCCGCCGAGGGGTTTTCGGACGGCACCTCCGAGGCCGCGGTGCTCGCCGCGGCGGAGCGGGCGATGGCGAAGGGGCGGGTATCCGTGATCCTGGTGGAGACGCCGTCCAACCCGATGAACACGCTGGTCGATTTTGCCCTGGTGGCGCGGGCGGCGGAGGCGGTCGCGGCGGCGCAGGGGCAGCGGCCGGTGGTGATGTGCGACAACACGCTGCTCGGGCCGGTGTTCCAGCACCCGCTGGCGCATGGGGTCGATATCAGCCTGTATTCGCTGACCAAGTATGTGGGCGGGCATTCCGACCTGATCGCCGGGGCGGCGATCGGCGCGCGGGCGCGCATCCGACCGGTGCGGCTGCTGCGTTCGGCGATCGGCACCCAGTTGGACCCGCATTCCTGCTGGATGCTGGGCCGCTCGCTGGAGACGCTGTCGCTGCGCATGCGCGAGGCGGCGCGCAACGCGCTGCTGGTGGCGGATTTTCTCGGCGCCCACCCGCGCATCCGCCGCGTCCATGCGCTGGGGGCCTTGCCCGCGGGCAGCGCGGAGCAGCGGATTTACGCGGCCCAGTGCGCGGGCGGCGGCTCGACGTTTTCCATCACGCTGGAGGGCGGACAGGCCGAGGCGTTCCTGGTGCTGAACGCGCTGCGCATTTTCAAGCTGGCGGTGAGTCTGGGGGGGACGGAATCGCTGGCGAGCCATCCGGCGTCGATGACGCATTCGGGCGTGCCGGCGGAGGTGCGGGCGCGCGAGGGAATCACCGACGGGACGATCCGGCTGTCGATCGGCATCGAGCACGCGGATGATCTGATCGCGGACCTGGCGCAGGCGTTGGGGGTGCTGGGGTAGCGGAGGCGGCGAGGCGCAAGGGCTGCCCGGAGGGCAATTTCAAGAATTTTGGGCGCTCGCAGAGGATGCCAACCGCGGCGACAGCACGAGCATGAGCGGCACGACGGCGAGCGCCGTCAGGGCTGCCGCCCCTGCCGCCCAGACCGGCCCCGCTGCGTCACCGAGCCGCCCATAGAACACGGGCGCCAGGGCGCTCGATCCCAGCGTCCCGGTGTAGAACAGGGCGAAGGCGCGCTCGATCCGCTTGCTCGCCACCAGTTCCGGCACGGTGCCGTAGAGCACCGAGGACGTGCCGTTAAGCATCACGCCCAGCAACGGCAGCACGATCAGGCTCGGTACGAGCGGCAAGGCGAGCACGCCCCCGATTGCCGCCGCCGTGCCGCACTCGGTCGTGATCACGGTCGCGAGCAGGCCAAGACGGGCCCCGAGCCAGCCGCAAGCCGCCTTGCCGAGCGCACCGCCGATGAAGACCAGCGACAGGGCCAGGCCCACGGTCGTCAGCGATGCGCCCTTGGCCTGGAGCAGGAACGGCAGGAATAGCAGGAAGGCCATGCGTGCCGCACTGTCCAGCATGCCAATGGCAAGCAGCAGCCTGAAGCCTCCCTTGGCGGCAACGTCGCGGGTCGGTGCCGCCGCGGCTTCAACCGCGACCGGGGGTTTTGCGACGAGTGGCATGAGGCAGCGGATCAGCACCGCGACGACAGCCGCCAAAGCGGCCATGACCCACAGCGCCGAACGCCAGTCCATAACGGTCAGCAGCAGGGAAAGAGTCGGCGGCAGCGTCGCTTTGCCGAGGTCGCCGGCGAAGTTGTAGATGCCGAGCGGTCCGCGTGCCGTCCTGCCGTAGGCGCGCGACACCGCGGCGGAGGCGAGCGGGTGCTGCGTGCTGCCGCCTGCGCCGGCCAGGGCAAGGGAGGCGCATAATCCGGCCAGACCGCCTGACAGGCCGGCCAGGGTGTAACCGCCCGCGGTCAGCAGGGTGCCGAGCACGAGGACGGTCCGGGCGTTCAGATGTCGTGCGAGATGACCGGACGGCACCTGTAGCGCGGCCAGGGTGCCCACATACAGGCCGCGCAACAGCGCCAGCGCGCCATAACCGAGGGCAAACTGCACCTGCCAGACCGGCAGCAGCACGTAGATCATGTCGGTCAAGCCGTCGTGCAACGCGTGAGCGAGGCCGGCCAGCACGAGAGTGCGCCGGGCACGGGACTTTGCCGGCGAGTCCCTTCCGGCGGACGACAAGACAGCACATTGGCTCAACCGCGGTTCCTCCACGTGACGCCACCGGCGGGCGGCGTTTTCCGCTCAAGTCAGGTAGGAGTGAACGATGCCGATCAGCTCTTCCGCGGCTTTGGCCGACGCGGCCTGGTCGTTGGCGCTGACCACGCACTCGCGGATGTGGTCCTCGATGACCTCGGCGATGAAGCCGTCCAGCGCGCCGCGACAGGCCGTCGCCTGCTGGATCAGGGCGGCACAGCTCGCCTCCTTCTCCAACGCCCGCCGCATCGCCTCGACCTGGCCACCGATTCGGGCGAGGCGCTGCAACAGCTTGGTTTTTTCTCCGTCCGACTCGGATAAAGGTCTTGAACCCATAGTGGGTAGGGGTATATCGCACCAGCGACGGAAAGGCGAGTCCCGTGGGGCTCAAGTGTCCGCCGTTTGGTGCAACCAGCCAGGGATCCCATGAAACCGCGATCTACCAGCCAACCAACGGAGAGCCACAGTAGGCGCTGGCCTGCCGTGATCGCTCTGCCGGGTTGGTTCATCGCCCGGGTCGTGCATGTGACCGCGAAACCCTCCGCGCCAAGGCGCCAGGGCTAGCGGCCAGGCCCTCCCGGGTTCGAGCAACCGCTTGAACCGCAGGAGAAGGCCATGGCCGCCTTTCTCACCGTCGATATCCTTCGGGCGCCCGCCGCGCCCAGTGGCCGGCTGGCCTGCCGATGGCAGACCGTCGTGTCGGCGCCTTTTTTTCCTCCCCCGCACTGACGGACCGGCGCGGCACCGCCGCGCCTCGGCTTGTCTTCGCCCGGTCCGCGCCGGGCGCCTCGTCAGTCTCTTGCCGGGAGGCCACCATGTCCGACCTCGTTCTTACCGAACCCGCTCGCTCCG
>PLTJ01000046.1 GCA_003164455.1 Acetobacteraceae bacterium | reverse complement strand
CATGGGCCATGTGCGCAACTACACGCTGGGCGATGTGGTGGCGCGCTACAAGCGTGCGCGTGGCCACTCGGTGCTGCATCCGATGGGATGGGACGCGTTCGGCCTGCCCGCGGAGAATGCGGCGCGCGAGCGCCATACGCATCCGGCGAAGTGGACCTGGGACAACATCGCCGCCATGCGCGCCGAGTTGAAACGGATGGGGCTGTCGCTGGACTGGTCGCGTGAGTTCGCCACCTGCGACCCGGCCTATTACGGCCATCAGCAGAAGCTTTTCCTGGACATGCTGGCCGCCGGCTTGGTCGAGCGTCGGGAGAGCTGGGTGAACTGGGACCCGGTGGATGGCACGGTGCTGGCCAACGAGCAGGTGATCGACGGGCGCGGCTGGCGTTCGGGCGCCTTGGTCGAGAAGAAGCGGCTGTCGCAGTGGTTCCTCAAGATCACGAAGTTCGCGCCCGAGCTGTTGTCGGCGTTGGACGGGCTGGAACGCTGGCCCGAGCGCGTGCGGGTCATGCAGGCCAACTGGATCGGCCGCAGCGAGGGCGCGCGGCTGCGCTTTGCCCTCGCCGGTCCCGTGGACGGCATCGAGACGGTCGAGGTGTATACGACGCGGCCGGACACGCTGTTCGGCATGTCGTTCCTGGCGGTCGCGCCGGAACATCCGTTGGCCGCGGCGGCGGCGGCGCGCAACCCGGGTGCCGCTGCGTTCATCGCGGATTGCCGCCGCATGGGCACCAGCGAGGCGGTGATCGAGACCACGGAGAAGAAGGGGTGGGACACCGGGTTGCGGGTCCGCCATCCGTTCATGCCGGAGGTGACCTTTCCGGTGTGGATCGCGAATTTCGTGCTGATGGAATACGGCACCGGGGCGATTTTCGGCTGCCCGGCTCACGATCAGCGCGACCTGGATTTTGCCCGTAAATACGGGCTGTCGGTGGTGCCGGTGGTGCTGCCGCCCGGCGAGGACCCGGCCACCTTCGCTATCGGCAACGAGGCCTACGTCGGGCCGGGCGTGGCGTTTCGTTCCGGGTTCCTTGACGGGCGCGTCTCCCCCGACGAGGCGAAGGCGGCGGCGATTGCCGAACTTGAGCGGCTGGGTGTGGGCGCCGGGGTGGTGAACTGGCGGCTGCGGGACTGGGGAGTAAGCCGGCAGCGCTATTGGGGCTGCCCGATTCCGGTGATCCATTGCGAGACCTGCGGGGTGGTGCCGGTGCCGGAGGCGGACCTGCCGGTGAGGCTGCCCGAGGACGTGACGTTCGAGCGGGCGGGCAACCCGCTGGATCATCATCCGACCTGGAAGCATGTGGCCTGCCCGCGCTGCGGCCGGCCGGCCCAGCGGGAGACCGACACCTGCGACACTTTCGTCGACAGTTCATGGTATTTTGCCCGTTACTGTAGTCCACATGCGGAACAGCCGTTGACGCTGGCGGCTGTGGACCATTGGATGCCGGTTGACCAGTATATCGGCGGCATCGAGCACGCTATTCTTCATCTGTTGTATTCTCGTTTCTTTACCAGGGCGATGAAGGCGACCGGCCACATCTCGATCGAGGAGCCGTTCGCCGGGCTGTTCACCCAGGGCATGGTGACGCACGAGAGTTATCGGGGCGAAGACGGGCGCTGGCTGTATCCCGATGAGGTGGTGCAGAGCGACGACGGCTCGGCGGTGCACGGCGAGACCGGCGAGAAGGTGACGGTCGGGCGCGTCGAGGCGATGTCGAAGTCCAAGCGCAACACCGTCGATCCCGGTGCGATCATCGCGCGCTTTGGGGCGGACACGGCGCGCTGGTTCATCCTGTCCGATAATCCGCCGGACCGTGACATGGAGTGGACGGAAGCGGGCGTGGTCGGCGCCTATCGCTTCACCCAGCGGCTGTTCCGTTTGGCGGAGGGCGTGGCCGCGCTGCCGACGGGGGACGCGGTTCCCGATACGCTTTCGCCGGCGGCCCGCGGTCTGCGCCGGGCGACTCATCGCACCATCGCGGCGGTGACGGAGGCGCTGGAGTCGTTTGCGTTCAACGTGGCCGTGGCGCGGGTGTATGAACTCGCCAACGCGATCGGCGATGCGGAAAAGGCGGCGGACTCGGCTGATCTGCGCTGGGCGCGGCGTGAGGCCATGGAAATGGTGGCCCGGCTGGCAGCGCCGATGATGCCGCATCTGGCCGAGGAGATCCTGTCGCGGTTGCGCCCGGGTGGCGCCCTGGTGGCAGACCTGCCGTGGCCGGAGGCGGATGCCGCCCTGGCGGCGGCGGAGACGGTAACGGTTGCCGTGCAGGTGATGGGCAAGCTGCGGGGTACGGTGGAAGTGGCCCCGGGGGCGGCACAAGCCGAGGTGGTCGCGGCGGCGGAGGCCGAGCCTAACGTGGCCCGTGCCTTGGAAGGGAAGCGGGTCATGAAGCGCATCTATGTGCCGGGCCGTATTGTCAACTTCGTGGTTAGCGGACCGGGATGATGGTATCGCGGCACCTGCTCCGGCGGCGTAACTTGCTCGGCTGGCCCGTGCTGCTGACGTTGCCGGGCTGCGGGTTTCATCCGCTCTATGCCGCCAACGGATCCGAGTCCGGCCCGGCGAGGACGGGGCTGGGCCTGATTTCGGTGGCGATCATTCCGAACCGGCCCGGTCAGTTGTTGCGCCAAGCCCTGCAAGCCCGGTTCGACCACGGCGATGCACCGGCCGCGAAGCGGTTCGATCTGTCGGTGTCCCTTGGGATTGAGGTAGAGGGGTTGGGCCTCCAGTCCGATACCACGACGACGCGCGTGCGGTTCCTGGGCCATGCTTCGTGGACCCTCGCGACTCGCGATGCGGCCCGTGCCACGGTCACCACCGGCAGCGCACGCGCGGTCGACGGACTGAACACGTTCGACCAGCAGTATTTCGCCGGGGACATCGAGACGGAGACGATCGAGCGGCGCCTTGCCGAGGCGCTCGCGGAACAGATCACCACGCAACTCGCGGCGTATTTCGACAAGCACCCGGCCTGAAGGCCGTGCGGGAGAACGCCACGGGATGAAACTGGAGCCGCGCCGAACCGAGGCGTTTCTGCGCGATCCTGGCGGCACGCGCGTGGTTTTGCTCTATGGCGACGATGTCGGGCTCATCCGTGACCGCGCCATGCGGCTGGTGCGGACGGTTGCGGGCGCATCCGACGACCCATTCCGTGTCGTCGACCTGGAACGGGACGGCGTTGGTGCAATTCCGGCGGAGATGGCGGCGCTGTCGTTAACGGGCGGGCGGCGGGTGGTGCGGGTGCGCGACGTCGGGGATGCCGCCGTTGGGCCCGTGCAGGCAGCGCTGGCCGGGCCTGGGGAGGCGCTGCTGGTGCTGGAGGCGCCCGGACTGGCGAGCCGGTCGAAGCTGCGGGCCCTGATCGACAAGCTGGCGGATGCGGTTTCCATCGGTTGCTACCCGGCCGAGGGGCGCGCACTGGAACAGAGCATCCGCGACGTGTTGTCCGCGCTGCGCGTCGGGGTGGAGGAGGATGCCTTGGCCTGGTTGACCGGCCAGCTTGGCGCGGACCGGGCGGTTACGGTGAGCGAGGTGGAGAAGCTGGCGCTGTTCGTTGGTCCCGGTGGGCGAGTCGATATCGCGGCGGCGCGGGAATGCGTTGGTGACCTGGCGGGACTGTCGCTGGAGGACGCGCTGTTTGCGGCGACGGCGGGCGAGGTAGCGGCCGCCGACCGGGCCTTGGAACTGGCGC
>PLTJ01000248.1 GCA_003164455.1 Acetobacteraceae bacterium | reverse complement strand
CCGCCGAGGGGTGACGCATGGCGCCGTGGGGTGCTATCGCCTTGCCATGAACGCCCAGGCCGCCATCGTCGGAATCGCCGGCACCGTGCTGACCGATGACGAGGCGGCGCTGTTCCGGGAATACCCGCCGGCGGGCATCATCCTGTTTGCCCGCAATATCGCCGAACCCGACGGCTTGCGCCTGCTGATGGCCGCGCTGCACCAGGCGCTTGCCGCCGGCGCGGTGCTGATGGTGGACCAGGAGGGCGGCAGGGTGGCGCGGCTGGCCCCGCCGCACTGGCGGGCGCACCCCCCGGCTGCCGCGCATGGCGCGCTGTTCGCCGCCAACCCCGCCGCCGGCCTGCGCGCGGCCTGGCTGACCGGGGCGCTGATCGGGCTGGACTGCGCCGGCGCGGGCTTCGACGTGGTCACGGCCCCGGTGCTCGATCTGCGCCTTCCCGGCGCGCACGGCGTCATCGGCGATCGCGCCTTCGCCGCCGAGCCGCAGGCCGTGGCGGCGCTGGGCAGGGCCATGGCGGAGGGGTTGCTCGCCGCCGGCGTGCAGCCCGTCGGCAAGCACGTGCCGGGGCACGGCCGCGCCCGGGTGGACAGCCATTTGCATCTTCCGGTGGTGACTGACCCTGACCTGCAAGCCGACTGGCTGCCGTTCGCCGCCAACGCCGGCCTGCCCTGGATGATGACCGCGCATGTCTGCTACCCGGCGCTGGACCCCGACGCGCCGGCTACGCTGTCGGCTCGCATCCTGGGCGGCGTGGTCCGCCGCCGCATTGGCTTTGGCGGCGTGCTGGTCAGCGACGACCTGGGCATGCAGGCGCTGGCCGGCACGCCGGCGGCGCGCGCCCTGGCGGCACTGGCGGCGGGCTGCGATGTGGCGCTGTATTGCAGCGGCGAACTTGCCCCCACGGCCGATCTGCTGGTGCGCTGCCCGGCGCTGAGCGAAGCGGCGATGGCGCGGCTGGCGGCGGCGCGGGCGCTGGCGGCGTCGCGGCGCACCGTGCTGGAGGAAGGCGCGCTGGCGAACGAACGAGACAGGTTGCTGACGTGAGCGAATGGCCCGGATGGATTTTATCGTTCGCCGCCATCGTGATGGCGATCATCCTGCATGAGGTGGCGCACGGCTATGCCGCGCTGGCGCTCGGCGACGACACGGCGAAGCGGCTGGGGCGGCTGTCGCTCAATCCGATCGTGCACGTCGATAAGGTCGGCACCATCATCGTGCCCGGCATTTTCCTGCTGGCCCAGGCGGTGTCGCACCTCGGCGGCGGCATCTTCTTCGGCTGGGCCAAACCGGTGCCGATCGCGCCCTGGCGCTTCGGCAACCCGCGCCGCGGCATGATGCTGGTGGCGCTGGCCGGGCCGCTGGCCAATTATGCTCTCGCTTTCCTCTCCCTGCTGGCGCTGCATCTCACCCCGGCCCTGCCCAACATGGAGCGGGCCTATGCGCTGATCTTCATCGGCTACTTCCTGATGGCGAACCTGGCGCTGGGCACCTTCAACCTGTTGCCGATCCCGCCGCTGGACGGCGGCCGGGTCGCGGTGGGGTTGCTGCCGGAGCGGCTGGCCATGGTGTGGGCGCGGCTGGAGCGGGCCGGTATCATCGTCGTGCTGCTGGCGCTGTTCGTGCTGCCCTCCGTGCTGGACACGTTCGGCATCCACGTCAGCCTGTTGGGCGCTTGGCTGCACGCCGTCGGCGATCCGATTTTCAGCGCCCTGGACACCGCTGCCGGGCATCCGCGCGACCTCTACCCGCTGATGCGCTTGCTGGGCGCGGCCGGCGGTGTCTGACCCGCCCGCCCTGCCGTCCGGTTCCGAGGCGGTGGCCGCCGATGCCATGGTGGTGCACCTGGAGGGGTTCGAGGGTCCGCTCGACTTGCTGCTGGAACTGGCGCGCGGGCAGAAGGTGGACCTCGCCCGCATGTCCATCGTCTCGCTGGTCGATCAGTACCTCACCATGATCGAGGGCGCGAGCCGGGTACGGCTGGAACTGGCGGCGGACTGGCTGGTGATGGCGGCCTGGCTGACCTGGCTGAAGTCGCGCCTGCTGCTGCCCGCCGGCAGCGCCGCGCAGGAGGAGGGTGAGCAGGCCGCCGAAATCCTGGCGGCCCGGCTGCGCGACCTGCAAGCGATCCGCCTGGCCGCGGCGTGGCTCAACGCCCGGCCGGTGCTGGGCCAGGACGTGTTCGCCCGCGGCATGCCGGAGGACCTGACCGACACCGACCGCTCGCGGCTGGCGCTCGACCTGCCCGGGCTGATGCGGGCCTATCTGCTGGCGATGCGGCGCGGCATCGGCAACCGGCAGTACCGGCCGCCCCCGGTAACGGTCTGGACGGTCAAGGACGCGCTGGCCCGGCTGTTCAGCCTGGTCGGCTCGCTGCCGGACTGGACGGACCTGGAGCGGTTCCTGCCGGAGGCCGTCGGCACCCCGCTGCAACGGCGGGCGGCGATGGCCGCGACCCTGGTGGCGGGGCTGGAAATGGCGCGCGACGGCCGGTTGCGGCTGCGCCAAGCCGAACAATTCGGCCCGATTTTGCTGCACCGCGCCGAGCGGGCGGCGGGCGACGAGGAAGGTGATGAGCGACCCGAATCCTGATTGCGATCCGGCACCGCCGGAGGCGGCCCCGATCTCGCCGGAGGCTCTGGAGGACGCGCTGCGCCTGGCCGAGGCCATGGTGTTCGCCGCCGCCGCCCCGGTGAGCCTGCGGGCGCTGGCGAATCTGCTGCCGGTGGGGGTGGACGCCGAGCCCGTGGTGGCGGCGCTGCGCCAACGCTATGCCGGTCGCGGGGTGGAACTGGCCGAGGTGGCGGGTGGGCTGCAATTCCGCACCGCCGCCGACCTTGCACCCCGGTTGCGCCGGGTGGTCCAGGCGCCCCGGCGGCTGCCGCGCGCGGCCATGGAGACGCTGGCCATCGTCGCCTACCACCAGCCCGTGACGCGCGCCGAGATCGAGGAGATCCGCGGCGCCGCACTGTCGCAGCAGACGCTGGACGCGCTGCTCGAGCTGGGGCTGGTGGCGCCCAAGGGCCGCAAGGAGGTGCCGGGCCGGCCGACGCTGTGGGCGACCACCGCGGCCTTCCTGGCCCAGTTCGGGCTGAACGATCTGCGCGACCTGCCCCGCCGCGAGGATCTGCTGGTCGAGCCCCCCTCCGCCCAGCCGGCCCCGATTGCCCCCGAGGCACCGGACGCGTGACCATTTGGTAGGGCCGTGGTGAGGGGGACGCGGTTTCACTTCTGCCTGGTTTCCTGCTAACCAGCCGCCCCCAGAGGGTATGGCGCGCGCATGTTCGACTTAGCCTGGTCCGAGATCGTGCTGATCGGCGTGGTGGCCCTGATTGCCATCGGGCCGAAGGACCTGCCGGTCGCCATGAAGGCGGTGACCGAGATCATCAAGAAGGCCCGCCGCATGGCGGCCGAATTCCAGACCCATGTCGACGACATGATGCGCGACGCCAACCTCGACGAGGTGCGCCAGTCGATCAACGAAATCCGCAACTTCGACATCAAGGGAACGGTCGAGCGCGCGGTCGATCCCGACGGCTCGCTGCGCGACACCTTCGCCTCCAACCCGCTGGAGCCCCAGAAGGATGCCACCGGCGACCCGCCGGCGGCGCCGCAGCCGGTGATCGAGGCCGCCGAAGTGGTGGCAGCCGAGCCGCTGCCGGAGGCTCCCGCCTTCATCCCGCCGGAGTTCGCCACCAAGTGCGTGCCGCCGCCGGCCTTCGTTCCGCCGGGCACCATGGCGCCCAGTTCGTACTATTCCACCGGCTCGCGCGCCTGACCGCCGCCGCAACCCGGAGACGCATGTGCGCATCCCCTTCCTGAAACGCTCCCGCGCGACCAAGCCGGTCATCCCCGCGGAAGAAGCCGACCCGATCGACGACAAGCCGATGCCGCTGCTCGACCATCTGGTCGAGTTGCGCACCCGGCTGATGTGGTCGTTCGGCGCGTTCATGATCGCCTTCCTCGTCTGCTACTATTTCTCCGGGGCAATCTACGGTTTCCTCGCCGCACCGCTGGCGCATGTCGAGGAGCGGATGGGTGGCAGCCAGCGGATGATCTACACCGGTCTCACCGAGGGGTTCTTCACCTACCTCAAGGTGTCCATGTTCGGCGCCCTGTTCATCGCCTTCCCGATCATGGCGAATCAGCTCTGGCTGTTCGTTGCCCCCGGGCTCTACCGCAGCGAGAAGCGGGCGTTCATGCCGTTCCTGATCGCCTCCCCGGTGCTGTTCGTGATGGGGGCGGCGCTCGCCTACTACTTCATCTTCCCGGTCGCCTGGAGCTTCTTCCTTCGCTTCCAGAACCCGGTGGGCGCCGGCGGCCTGCCGATCGTGCTGGAAGCGCGGGTTTCGGAATACCTCGACCTGGTAATGAAGCTGGTGTTCGCCTTCGGGGTGGCCTTTCAGTTGCCGGTGGCGCTGAGCCTGCTGGCCAAGGTCGGCATCGTCTCCTCGAAGGGGCTGAAACGCTATCGGCGCTACGCCATCGTCGGCATGTTCATCATCGCCGCCGTGCTGGCGCCGCCCGACATCATCACCCAGTGCGGCCTCGCGCTGCCCCTGATCGCGCTCTACGAACTTTCCATTATCGCCGCGAAAATGGTCGAGCCGANNCGAGCCGAAGCCGCCCGAGGACTGATCCATGCATGACATCCGCACCATCCGCGCCGAACCCGATGCTTTCGACGCGGCGATGGCCCGCCGGGGCCTGCCCCCCCGGGCCGCCGAAATTTTGGACCTTGACAAGATCCGGCGCGACCGCCTGACCCGGCTTCAGGAAGCGCAGGCCAAACGTAATGCGCTCAGCAAGCAGATCGGCCAACTCCGCCGCCAGGGCGGCGACAGCCGGATGCTTGCGTCGGAATCGGCCTCGCTCGCACTGAAGATGGAAGAGGATGAGCGCGGCGCCGCGGAGATGGACGGCACGATCAAGACGATCCTGGAGGGCCTGCCCAACATTCTCGACGCCGACGTGCCGGACGGCCCGGACGAAAGCGCCAACATCGTGCTCAAGCAATGGGGCGAGCCGCGCGACCTCGGTTTCGCGCCGAAGCAGCATTTCGAGCTTGGCGAAGCCCTCGGCATGATGGATTTTTCAACCGCCGCCAAAATCGCCGGCGCACGCTTCACCATCCTGCGCGGGCCGCTCGCCCGGATGGAGCGCGCGATCGGCCAGTTCATGCTCGACCTGCACACCAGCGAGCACGGCTACGAGGAAACCATCGTCCCCCTCCTGGTGAACGCCGCCACCGCCTACGGCACCGGCCAACTGCCAAAATTCGAAGAAGATTTGTTCAAGACCACCGACGCCCGCTACTTGATCCCGACCGCCGAAGTGCCGCTGACCAACACGGTCGCTGGCGAGATCATCGCCGAAAAACGCCTGCCGATCCGCTTGACCGCCCTCTCCGAATGTTTCCGTTCCGAGGCCGGCGCGGCCGGCCGCGACACCCGCGGCTACATCCGCCAGCACGAATTCCGCAAAGTCGAGCTGGTCTCGATCGTCCATCCCGACACCAGCGATGCCGAGCACGAGCGCATGACGGTCTGCGCCGAGCGGGTGCTGGAACTGCTCAACCTGCCCTATCGCCGGATGCTGCTGTCATCGGGCGACACCGGTTTCGGTGCGGCGAAAACCTTCGATCTCGAGGTCTGGCTGCCCGGCCAGCACATGTGGCGCGAGATTTCCTCCTGCTCCAACACCCGCGGTTTCCAGGCCCGCCGGATGAATGCGCGCTGGCGCAGCGCCGACGGCAAGTCGGTTGCCTATGTGCACACCCTGAACGGTTCCGGCGTCGCGGTCGGCCGGGCGTTGATCGCGGTGATGGAGACCTATCAGCAGGCCGATGGCTCCATCCTCGTGCCGGACCCGCTGCGCCCCTACATGGGTGGCATCGAGCGCATCGCCGCGCACGAGTCATAACCGTTCGCTGCCGTCATAGCCGCCGCAACGTTATGCGGCATGACGATCGGTCAACCGAACCCCATGAACCCCGGCACATCACGGTAATCAGAACCGTGGCGAATGACTTTGGGTCGAACCACGGCACCATATGGATGCCTCCTCAAAGCCCATGAGCAGAAGAGGACGGCAGGGACAACCACCCGCGACCCAGACCGGGACGTTCCCGCGCTGTTACCGACGCCCTAAGCTATCCGTGATTGTTATACCTTGACGCTGATTTCTCTCCGCGTCATCTCCCATAGACGGAGCAGCAGTTTTGCTGCCTTCACCGTATCGAGGTCGGGAGCGGTGGAGGAATCTGGTGAAGCTACTCGCCCGGAGATAAGGTCTTCGCAGCCTTGGAGAACGAATGCGCGATCAGTATGCCGGCGATGTCAGCGACGTTCTCAAATTCGCATTCCTGCGAGCGCTCGCGGGCGCAAACCGGACGCTCGGCATCGCATGGTACTACGTGCCAGGAGATGACGGACGCCCGGATGGACGGCATCTCGAATGGCGCGACGAGGTGGCATGGCGTCTACTCGATGAAGAGCTTCACGCGGGGCTCGCCACGCTGCCGGAACGCAGCATTGCTGCTCTTGAACAGGCGGCGATTTGGCCCAAGGGAGCACTGTTTCACCGTGAGCCGATGCCGCCGCGTGTCGAGCGGAAGGCGTGGGGAACACGCAAGCGGAGCACTCTCGATGGCGCGGACATCGTATTTCTCGACCCGGACAATGGCGTCGGTGGTGAAACGGAGAAGCATGCGACCTTCTCGGAAATTCGGCTACTCCGCAAACCCGAACGCGCCATCGTCTTCATCACCTTCCCGGGTCGAAGCATGAAGCACGACGCGCTGCTGCAGCAGTTGCACGAACGATTGATGGTCGAGGCGGATGCTGGAAACCTAATCACTCTGCGGACGAACGTTTCCGTGCCCCGCACAGCGGGATCGCGCTCCTACGTGCAACGCCAGCGCTGGTTTACGGTCGTCGATCCTGATGCCGAACTGACGGCCAGGGCACAAGCTTTCGCTACGGCTCTGGCGTCCGTGCCGCGTGTTCGGGCACGGCTGGACGGCACGGCATGAGCGTTTCGGAGAATAAACCGGGCGCTGGGCCGCGACGGGGTGAGCGAGCCGGTAGCGGGTCTCGTTGCGCGACGGCGCGGGCGATCAGCCGTCGAGGCTTGGCGTTGGGGCGTACGCCTGCTCGACGCGTTCGGGATCATTCGCGATCGCCCGCAGGTAGCTGCGCGCGGTGGTGTCGGGTTCCCGCTTGCCGGTTTCCCAGTTTCTGACCGTCTCGATCTCCAAACCATAGCGGGCGGCGAACTGCTCGCGCGTCAGGCGCAGCCGTTCGCGTAGCGCACGGACCTCGACGGTCGGGCGCGCTTCCACCGGAGCGGCGGCGATGCCGGCGCGGGCCAGGTCGCTCGCCAGTGCCGACGGGCTCTCGACGAACGGCAGGTCGATGACGATGCGACCATCCTCGATCAGGCGCTCGATCGCCCGCTTCGCCCGCAGCATGGTCAGCCCGCGCCGCGCCAGCGCGTGGGTCGCGTCAATCGTCCTAGGAAGTCCGCTTCCCGGCGGCAGGCGCAGGACGAACACGGCGGGTGAACCGGAGGACACGCGGTCGATGCCCCGGGTTGGCCCCAGTCGTGCGAAGCGCTCCCTCAACGACGAGTCCATCCAGGTCCATCCCTTCCATCACCGTCTGGGCGATCACCAGCAGATTCCCGGCCCCGATCATATTGGACGCCGCGCCCTGCACGTGGGTACGCGTTAGGCGCAGTATCGTCCCCTGCATCACCGGCTCGGCCATGAACGTCAACGAACCCACAGGGGTGGCGATCCGCAGCGTCACGACGGGATCGTCGGACATGTCATCCACGATCTCGAACGAGATGTCAGCGACACCCCACAGCGATTTATGATGGGCCATTGGCTCAGATGATTCAAGGGGCTGGTTTAGTCGAACCCCATGAACCCCGGCATCCCGCTGATCGGCGGCGCCGCCCTGAGCTTCGCCAGGTCGGGCACCGGTCGCGCGGTGCGCGGATCGCCAGCCAGCAGCGCCTCCAACTCGGCGGCGACCGAAAGCACGAACGCATCGCCGCCGCGCGGTCCGACGATCTGCAAACCGAACGGCATGCCATTGCGGTCGGTGCCGACGGGCAGGCTCACCGCCGGATGGCCGGCCAGGGTCACCGCATAGGCCAGCGCCAGCCAGTGGAAATAGGTCCGTGTCGGCGCCCCGTCGATCTCGGCCGGATACAGCTCGCTCCACGGCCGCGGGCTGATGGTGATCGACGGCGACAGGATGATGTCGAAATCCTCGAAGAAGTCCTGCCAGCGCCGGTACAGCGCGGTCTGCAAGACCTCGGCGCGGGCGACATCCTCGGCGGTGTAGCGCAGTGCCTCGGCGACGTTGGCGCGCACGTTCGGCCCGACGTCGGCCGGCCGGGTGCGCACGCGCTCCAACTGGGTGGTGAGGAAATTCACCCCGCGCAGCACCTCGAAGCTCTCGTCGGCGCCGGTGCAGTCCGGCGTCGCGTCGGCCGCAAGGGCGAAAACGTGGCGAAACAACGCGCACTTCCTGGCGAAAACGTCGCGGATGTGGCGCTCGGTGGGGGCGAAACCGAAATCCGGGGTGATCGCCACCCGCAGCCCGCACAGATCGACGCGCCGCGGCGGATAGAACTCCTCCGGCGTGCGCACGCGCCGGCGCAGGATGGTGGTGGCCAGCGGGTCGCACGGGGTGTTGGCGGCCATCGCCGACAGCAGCAGGCAGGCATCGGGCACAGTACGCGCCATCGGGCCGAGCACCGGCAGCGGCGACCACCCCGCCGCCCGCTTCTCGCTGGGCACCAGCCCCGGGCTGGGCCGGAAGCCGACGACGCCGTTGAAGGCGGCGGGGTTGCGCAACGACCCGCCGGTATCGGACCCGGTGGCCAGCGGCACCATCCCGGTGGCCAGCGCCACCGCCGAGCCGCCGGAGGAGCCGGCGGCGGACCGGGTCGGATCGAACGGGTTGCCGGTGGCGCCATAGACGGCGTTGCGCGTATTGGCGCCGGCGCCCCATTCCGGCGTGTTGGTCTTGCCCAGCACGATGCCGCCGGCCCGCTTCACGTGCGCCACGATCAGCTGGTCGCGTTCCGGCACGTGGTCGCGGTAGATCGGGCTGCCCCAGGTCGTGCGCAGCCCCGCGACCTCCTCGAGGTCCTTCACGCCGAACGGCAATCCATGCAGCGCCGGCAGGTCCTCGCCGCGCGCCACCGCCGCCTCGGCCGCCTTGGCGGCGAGCCGGGCACGCTCGAAATCGCGGGCCACCACGGCGCTCACCGCCGGGTTGATCGCCTCGACGCGGGCGATGCAGCTTTCCAGCAACTCGACCGGCGACAGCGCCTTGCGGCCGATCAGCGAGCGCGCCTCGCGGGCGGTCAGGTCACAAGGCTCCATGGTTCATCCCCCTCAGGCAGCCGCGCTGGGCCGCGCCTTCATGCGCGCGTAGTGCGCCACGATCCCGGTCAGCGCCGGGTTGATGGGCTGGCCGCGCTCCGCCCCGAAATCGAGGAAGCAGAACAGCAGGATATCGGCCAGCGTGAGACGGTCGCCACAGACGAACTTCCGCCCGGCGATCAGCCCGTCCAGCCAGGCCAGCTTCTCCTGGGCGATCTGCTTGAGGTCCTCGGCGGCCTGCGGGATGCAGTGGATGCGGTTCCGGAACATCTCCAGCGCCTGCGAGTAGCGGTACCCGTAGGATATCGGCTCGGCGATGTTGAGGTCGATCCGGCGCGTCCACATCCGCGTCTCGGCGCGCTCGCGCGGCGTGCTGCCGATCAGCGCGGGCGAGGGGTGCAGCTCCTCCAGATACTCGCAAATCGCGGTGATCTCGGCGAGATAGAACCCGTCGTCCAGTTCCAGGCACGGCGTCTGCCCCGCCGGATTGCGGGCCGCATAGGCGGCCTGGCGGTTCTCACCGCCGCGCACGTCGATCTCCACCCTGGGGATGTCGATCCCCTTCTCGGCCATGAACATGCGCACCACGCGCGGGTTGGGGCTGGGCGAGTTGTAGAATTTCATGCTGATGTTCCTCAGTAACCCATCGCGCAACCATCCTTGCGCGGATCGGAGGCGCCGACCAGGCAGCCACGGGCACGGTCGATCCAGATCGCCTGGCCGCCGCCGTGGGTCCGCTCCACCGGCTCGATGACATGGCCGAGCCGGGCCAGCCCCTCGCACAGCGCTTCCGGCACGCCGCGCTCCACCTGCACCTTGCCCTGGAACGGGAACAGCCGGCACAGATCCAGCGATTCCTGCAAGTCCAGTCCGTAATCGAAATAATTGGTCAGGAAGCTGGTCTGCCCCATCGGCTGGTAATGCCCGCCCATGACGCCATACGGCATCACCGCCTCGCCGTCGCGGGTCACCATGCCGGGGATGATGGTGTGCATCGGCCGCTTGAACGGGGCGATGCAGTTCGGGTGGCCGCGCTCGAGGCGGAAACCGAGGCCACGGTTGTGCAGCATGACCCCGGACTTCTCGGCCAGGATGCCCGAGCCGAAGCCCTCGAACAGCGAGTTGATGAAGCTGCACGCATTGCCGTCGCGATCGACCACTGACAGATAAACGGTGTCGCGATGGCGCGGCATTTCGGTCTCGCCGGGCGCCGGCATAGCGATCATCGTCGCATCGTCGCGGATCAGCCGGCGCAGCCCGTCCAGGTATTCCGCGCTCATCAATTTGGCCACCGGCACATCGACCAGCAGCGGGTCGGCGAGGAAGGCGTCGCGGTCGCGATAAGCCAGCCGCGCCGCCTCGATGTGGCGATGCCAGCGGGTAACCCCGAGCGGGCCGTCCGGCGCCGGCCCGAAGCCGCCCAGCATGCCGAGCAGCATCAGCGCCACCAGGCCGGACCCGTTGGGCGGGCACTGCCAGACCTCGAAGCCGTTCCATCCCAGGTGGATCGGCTCGACGAAATGCGCGGCGTTGCGCCCGGAGGCAAAATCGGCCTCGGTATGCAGCCCGCCCCGGCCGCGCAGGGTCGCCACGATGTCGGCCGCCACCTCGCCCTCATAGAACGCCCGGCTGCCCAGGCGGGCGATATTGCGCAGGGTGCCGGCCAGTTCCGGCTGCACGAAACGGTCGCCGAAGGCAGGCGCCTTGCCGCCGGGCAAAAATTTCCAGGTCTCGTTCTTGCGCAGCTTGTCCGCCGAAGCGGCCCAGGCCTGCCCGATCACCGAGGAGACGAAGAATCCTTCCTCGGCATAGGCGATGGCCGGCCGCAACAGCTCGTCCAGCCCCTTGGTGCCATACGCGTTCAGCAGCTTCTCCCACCCCGAGACCGCCCCCGGCACGGTGACGGCGTGCGCCGAGGTGTTCTCCAGCGCGCTGATGCCCTGCGCCTCGAACCAGTCGATGGTGGCCGCGCCCGGCGCCCGCCCCGAGCCGTTCAACGCCACCACGCGGCCCTGCCGGGCCGGGGCATAGAGGCAGAAACAGTCGCCGCCGATGCCGGTGGACATCGGCTCGACGACGCCCAGCACCGCCACCGCCGCCACCGCCGCATCGAGCGCGTTGCCGCCGCCGCGCAGCACGTCGAGCGCGGTGAGCGTTGCCTGCGGCATGGAGGTGGCCGCCATGCCATGGGCCGAAAGCACCGGGCTGCGCCCCGGGAAATGCAGGTCACGCACGTGCCACTCTCCTCGTTGAACGCACCGCTCCCTATTGCGCCGTCCGGCTGCCAGCGACAAGGTAGCCGGCGGAGTGGATGGGGGAGTGACATGGCAACGATCGAGGATTTCGACAATCTGGATATTCGCGTGGGCACGGTGGTGGACGCGCAACCCATGGCCGGGGACGGCAAGTCGTACATCAGGTTGTGGATCGACTTCGGCGCGGCGCTCGGGGTGAAGACTTCCGCGGCGCAGATCACCGTGCACTACAAGTGCGACCTGCTGATCGGCCGCCAGGTGCTGGCGGTGACCAACCTGCCGCCAAAGCACGTCGCCGGCTTCGACAGCGACGTGCTGACCCTCGGCGTGCCCGACGAGGACGACGTGGTCGTGCTGCTCAAGTCCGACTTCAAGGTGCCCAACGGCGCCCGGGTGTTCTGATGCCGAGCCACTTCTACGCGGTCACCTGGGACCAGTTGCACCGCGACGCCCGCGCGCTGGCCTGGCGGCTGATCGCCCGTGGCCCGTTCCGGGGCATCGTCGCCATCACCCGCGGCGGCCTGATCCCCGCCGCCATCGTCGCGCGCGAGATGGAACAACGGCTGGTCGAGACCGTATCGATCATCTCCTACGGACGCGGCGAGGCGGAATGGACCGAACTCGGCAAGCCCGAGATCATCAAACAGCCCGTAGCCGCCGGCGACGGCGAGGGCTTCCTCCTGATCGACGACCTGGTAGACACCGGCACCACCGCGCGGGTGGTGCGCGCGCTGCTGCCGAAAGCCCATTTCGCCACCGTCTACGCCAAGCCCGCCGGCAAATCGCTGGTGGACACCTTCATCACCGAGGTCAGCCAGGACACCTGGATCATGTTCCCCTGGGACACCGAGCCCCAATTCGCGGTACCCATCGCCAAACGCGAGAAGCCGGCGGAGGCGGAGTAAGGAAGGCGGGGGCGCTGCCCCTCGACCCCGCAAAGGGCCGGGAGGCCCTTTGATCCCATTACTTTTCCGGTGCTGTCCCAGCCGGTGTCGGGACGAGAGGCGTCCCGACAGATCGACGCCAAGACGCCTGCGGCGGGCGTCGAACAACGGGCTTCCGTTCAGAGGTTCGGTTTCAGGCCAGAGCCGGGGCTGGTTTCGCAAAACGCTGATTGACCTTGATCGTGCCCTCTCGTTGGCGAGCTTCCCAAAGATCGCGCTGCATCTGCATCCGCAGCCACGCATCCGCCGTGCTTCCGAAAACCTGTTCCAACCGTATCGCCATGTCAGGCGACACGCCGCTATGTCCGTTCAGCAGATCGGACAGCGCCTTGCGCGTCACGCCGAGCGCATGCGCGGCCGCCGTGACCGTCAGACCGAGCGGCTTGAGGCACGCTTCCCGGATAACCTCGCCAGGATGTGCCGGATTATACATCTCCATCTNNCGCCCTCGAAGACGAACACCAGCCGCCAATTGCCCGATACCGCCACCGCCCATTGCCCCTTGCGTTCGCCTTTGAGCTGATGGAGCCGATAACCGGACAGGTTCATGTCCCCCGGTTCCTGCGCTCCACTGAGCGAGGTCGGCAGGATGCGGAGCCAGGCCGCATGCTGCGCATTGATTCCTCGCGTGTCGCCAATTTCGTAAAACCGCGCCAGCCCTTTAGGACGAAACCGTTTTATCGTCGTTCAAGAGTGCAACCCGTCACTTATCACGTGTCAAGAAATTTCATGCCGACCAAACGGCCACTTCCCGCATGGACTCGACTGACGCGCCGAGTCGGCGTGCGGCCCGCGTGAAGAGGAGACGAAACCTTACCCGCAAAGCACTGCGGTTTGGTTAGTTCCGGCCAACCAACAAGCTCGCCGCAAAATCCGGTCGTAGTCGAGAACATCGCAAGAGGGGCAAAACCCCGGGCACGCAGGTGCGGCATACGACGAGACTCGTCATGCGCGGGCTTGTCCCGCGTATCCATGCCGAGCCGTTCCGCAGGCTCACGAGAAATGGAAAAGTCATTGATATAGCGCGCCATTTCCTCGAGAAATCGCTTGCGGTGCCGCTCGGCGTGGATGGCCGGCACAAGGTCGGCCATGACGGAAAACGGAAATTGCTGCACCTGCGTGCCCGGACTTTTGCCCCAGTTACACAGAACATCGCCACAAGCCATTGATTGTAGGCACTTTCGAGCCGGACTCGACTGACGCGCCTAGTCGGTGCGCAGCCTGCGCGATTGGGCCGGCGATTGTCGTGGATTAGCCGGCACTGGCGAGCGGTTGTAGGCTTGATTCGGTGGGCTGAAGCCCACCCTACCTTGCTTTTCCGGCGCTGTCCCAGCCCAGATTTCCGCACGGGGCGGACGGCGGCCAGATCGGCTTGGTTAGGCTCCGGACTCATAACCATGCGTTATCACGTGTCTTGCGAGGCCGCCTCATTTGCCCGGAACATCGCGCGCGGCCTGGAAGCGCGTTAAGGGCGGACAGTCTCAACGGCAATTCCAAGCTCTTGCCGTTCCACGCCAAGCCGGTTTCGCAGCGTCAATGATTCTACACGACCGCGTATCACTATTCCGCAGCCCACCGGTATGTTGGCGTTGGCGCAGCGCAAGAAGGTTGCCCGAGCCTCGCGGGAAGCATTCTCGGTCAGCAAAGGCATGCTGACGCCCTTGCCGCTTTCGCCATATTGAATCCAAAGGATGACAGAGCGGGGGTCACGAAACAAGCGTTCGCCTTTATCAACATAAAGGCCACGAATCGACACCTTGGCACCTTTTATCTCAGAGGCGTCAAGGGCGAAATCCTCAAACGTGATAGGCCTATATCCTTCCCTCTCATCTCGCTTGACCGCTTCAACTTCTTGCCTCTCGGTCTCTTTTTGCTGCGTTGCCTGTTGTTCTCTTTGAGCTGCCCAATATGCGGCGCGCTCAGCCTCGGCAGCCTTGTTCTTCGCGTCCAATTCGGCATCACGCTGATGCTTCCACGCAAGGCAGTCGGCAGTCCAAAAATTTATGGCTTCTTGCTGCTTGCATTTTTGGGCCATGTCTTGGGCCGACAGAGGTGGCGCAGAGTTCTGCCCGAAGGCGGGGGCTCTCACGAATAGATGTTGTTCTTGGTCATAAGTGACACAACCGGCCACGAGCAGCGTCGCCATGATGGCTGCAACGAACCTCCCATCCACCGGATGCGCCATCACGTTTCTCCTAACATGCCGGCTGTGCAATGTAGCACAGGCGCACCCACCGGGCCAGCAGGCGTGGGCGGTGAGCCGGAACGATTCGGCGCAACCGCCACATCGTCAGCCCAGGGCCTTGCTCCGCCAACACGCGGACGGTGCGGGGGTCTGCCACGGCAACGTGGTGGGCTTTTTTTTCTTCACCCGCCATCGACGCCTGCCGTTCCTGTGCTACTTTGCAGCAGTGGTTCACATGGCCGAGGACAGGTAGTGATGGCGGCTCCCTTCACTCTCCGTATTTACGTTCTCGATGGTGATCCGGAAGGCGTGCGCATCGTAGAACAGATGAACTGGACCGGTCGGGGGTTCATCGTTCCGCGTGGACGATGGGGCGAGGTGAAGACACGGGCTGATCTCACCCGACAAGGCGTCTATATTCTCACCGGCTACGAAATAGACGACCTCGGAAATGACCTCGTAGTTGCCTATATCGGCCAGACGGATAACGTACGAAGACGGATCGACGACCACGATCTCGGGAAGGATTTTTGGGATCGAGCGATCATCTTCCTTTCTGGAAACGATGGTCTCAACCGGGCGCACACCACTTGGCTTGAATGGGAACTGATTCACCGGGCAAGTGAAGCCAAACGCTGCCGTCTTGAGAACAGGCTTGAGCCGGGAGAACCAACGCTGATCGAGAGCGAAAAGGCGGATACGCGCGCCTTTCTGAACGAGATGCTTCGCCTTATGCCGGTTATGGGCTTGCAGATTTTCGAAGCCCAGAAGACCGCTCTTCCTCCTGCCGTGCTGAAGGACGTAGGCCTGCTACCTGATCCTCAGGACATTAAGGACACCATCGTGGTCCCAGCACAGAAAGAGGGGTTCGAGAGTGCATTCCTTGGTGAACACGCATGGTGGTCGATTCGGATCGCCGAAAAATACAGGGCGAATCTGCACTGGATCGCGGGGTATCAAGTTCTGCCGACGGCGGCGATCACTCATGTTGCGGAGATCGACAAACTCGAAGCCTATGGCGATTCGGGCAAGTGGAAGGTGATCTTCAAAGCTCCTGCCGTCGCTCTTGACCAACCAATTCCATATGGTGATGCCCCGCCGGGAGCCATGAGGGGACCGCGCTACACCACACATGCTGCGCTCATGGCGGCGAAGACTCTGCGAGACTTGCTCAAGTGATCCGGAGTTCCCGCGTAGCCGCATAAGGGGGGTCACAAACTGGGTTATATCCTAGTGCCATCTGTGGCGCACCCTCCGAACTCGCACACGACTTGGCGCAAGTTTTCGTCGCCGCTAACCAATGTCGCGCCATGCTTGATTGCTGTCTCGGCGATCAGGATATCCCGCAGTTGATTACTAGGTTTCTTCTTCTTGTGCTTGCCGTGGTCAAGTTCTTGAAGTCGCTTGAGCATATTCCCGAATTTTCCGCTGCCATCATTCCAGCAGGCTTGATCCCAACCGGCACCCTCGATGTCGAACGCAAAGCTCGACGCAAGTATAGTTTCGGGTTTGATCTCCTCGAACTTTGCAAGGAGAAGCGTTCGTTTCGCGCAGTCCGATGTTGCGCGCAGTTCGTCCAGTTGGACTCCTATAGTTAGCAACCGATGTTTGTCGAAGGGAGTTAGCGATATCTTCCCCTCGACCAGATGGTTGAACACGTTGGTGTCGAGCATATAGATATTCATGCTTTCGCTCCGATCTCGCCAGACAGACGACGGCTCATGGATCATGCCACAAGCCTCGAAATCGTGCTGTGCGAAACGTTATAGCTCCGCGCGATGTCCCGCAACGGCTCCCCTGTGCCCCGGCGACGTAGCGCCTCCTTGACCTGGTGCGGGGTGAGTTTCGGCTTGCGCCCCATTTTCACGCCATTGGCAATGGCCCGTTTGCGGCCTTCGCCGGTGCGGGCGCGGATCAGCTCCCGCTCGAACTCCGCCAGCCCCCCCAGGATGGTGAGCATCAGGCGGCCGTGGGCGGTCGTGGTGTCGGCCCATGTGTCGCCAAGGGACCGGAAGCCGGCCCCCTTGGCGGCGATACCGGCGAGGGTGTTGAGAAGGTCGCGGGTCGAGCGGGCGAGACGGTCGAGCCGCGTCACCATAAGCACGTCGCCGGCGTCGAGCTGGGCGAGCGCGCGCCGGAGCTGGGCGCGGTCGGTCTTGGCCCCGCTCGCCACTTCCCGGAACACCTGGCGCGCGTCGGCGGCCCGGAGCTGGCGCACCTGGGCGTCNNCCGTCCGTCGAGACTCGCGCATAGCCGTAAATCATGGGTTCGTTATGCACCTAGTTTGTGCACCAGAAAAGCCCTATGATTTCAGCGCTCTGGTTTTGGTGCGTAATTCTTGATTGTTGCAACAGCGGTCAACCGCCGCCGCCCACGTATCCCGGCTGTCATAACGCCCGGTCCCGGCCCCGCGACCCTCGTCCCCCCCCGCATTGCACCGTCCGGTGAGGCATCGCTCCCCCCAACCATCATCCCCTTGCGCCCGCCCCCCTCTTTGTGCTAGGAATATATTCGTGAGCGCCGCCCCCACCCCGGCCCCGGTCCAAGCCTTCGCC